>CAYPWI010000027.1:6418-12272 GCA_964414395.1 uncultured Ruminococcus sp. | reverse complement strand
CATATAGCCGTCAAGGGCGTCTACATAATAGACGCCCCCTACAGCTTTTGTGATCATACCGTTGAAAACACGATCATTTATGTCACTCAAAGTTAGTTTCCTCCGCTTTTCAGCAGCGCTTCTATCAGCTTGATATCGTTGCTGCTAAGGTTGGTTCCGGAGCTTGCGGTATATCCGTATTTGGATAAAATATCCTTTACGCCGGATATGCTGTTTCTGTAATCCAACAGATCTCCGTAATTATCAAAGTCTCTGTTGGCTATCGCCGCCAGCAGCGCCTGTCTGTCAACGCTGCTCACTTCTGACGTGGAAGTGTCTGAGCTGCCGGAATTATCGGAGCTTGAGCTGTTCGAGCTTTCGGAACTTGAGCTGCCCGAATTCTCTTCGCTCGTATTGTCGCTCTGCTGAAGGTCATAGAAGATCCTGGTATTTCTGTCGATCTCTGTCTGCCTCGGAGGATCCTGACTAAAGTCAACGCTCAGCTGGAGGAAGAAGCCTTCCTTGCCCGTCGCTCTGGAGATGACCTTAACATCAAAAGTCTTCGCCGTTTCGTCTTCTTTGCCTTCCAGCTTATACGTGATAATTCTGTTGCTGGAAAGACTTACATCGCGAATATCCGGCTGTGCCAGGGAGACCAGCGCTCCGCCAACGAAATAGCGGAACTCAAACTCGCCCGAATAGCCCGCGGGAATGGCGATATTTATATCGGCGGTACGTGTCGGCACCTCGCCCGAGCTTACCCTTAGCGTTATGGTGGTGTTTTTGTCGACCATGGTACCGGGCTCGACGCTCTGCTCAACGACCTCGCCCTTGGGCTTATCGCTGTTGACCTCCTCCATCTTGGGAACGAGACCGCTGCTCTCACAAAGCTTCTGAGCGTCGTCTATCGACATCTCGGTAAGCTTGGGCACCTCAACGGAGCTGTTCTTGGAACCGAGGCTTACAATTACTATAACTGTCGAACCCTGCTCCGCCATCGTGTGAGCCGCGGGTCTTGTTTCGATAACACAATCCTTGGCGACATCCTCGCTCAGGTTCTGGATGATCCTGGCGGTGAAGCCTTCTCTTTCAAGCTGCTGAACAGCATAGGTCGCAGTTCTTCCCTTGAAATCAAAGATCTCGATCATCTTTTTCCCGTTGCTGACCTTGACCGTTATTGCCTGATTGAGTTTTACCGTTCTTCCGTCGGGAGGATCCTGTTCAAAGATCTGATCCTTGGGAGCTTCGTTATATTCCTGTACGGGAACAAGCGTGAGATAATCGCCGTATTTCTGGCTTGCGTCATCCCATGTCATTCCCACAAGATTTGGCATCGTGAATTCCCCGTTGGGACCTACCTGGATAATGTCGGAATACACTCCCGAAACATTTGAGGTGTTGGGTCCGAAGCCGTCTACCACCAGCTTCAAAAGCAGGAACACCGTCGCTATTACGAACGCCGCGCCGACCGCGAACAATATCGGGATAAGCGGGCTGCGCCGCTCCTCGTATTCGTCATCGTCGTCATCGTCATCATCGTAATAATCCTCGTCATCATAGATCTCATCGTCTTCCTCGGATCTTCTGTGACGCGGAGACTTCTTGTCAACGGCGGGATTGGGACGGTCGACGAACTTCGCCGTGCCGTCGGTGGAATTGTATTTATAATCGAAAACGATACCGGGGTTTTTCTTGAATTCCTCGAGATCGCCTATCATCTCGCCCGCGGTCTGATATCTCGCGGAGGGTTCCTTCTGCATAGCGCGGAGGACGATCTGCTCAAGTCCCTCGGGGATCGTTTCATTGAGCTCGCTCGGTCTTCTGGGAGCGCTCTGCATATGCTTCAAAGCTATCGCAACGGGAGTATCGCCGTCAAAGGGCTTTCTTCCCGTAAGCATCTCATAAAGCGCCACGCCCACGGAATAGATGTCGCTGCGCTCGTCGGTTATGTCGCCGCGCGCCTGCTCGGGGCTTATATAGTGAACAGACCCGATAGTCTTTTCGGACACGGTCTTGTTGTTTTCGCGATTGAAGCGCGCGATGCCGAAATCCATGACCTTTATGGTGCCGTCGCGCAGCAGCATGATATTAGAGCTCTTCACATCGCGGTGAACGATGCCGCGGTCGTGCGCGTGCTGGAGCGCGCGGAGCACCTGTATTGTGAAATGCACCGCGTCGCGCCATTTGAGAACGCCCTGCTGCTCGATATAATCGGTAAGCGTTATGCCGTCCACATACTCCATGACGATAAACTGCACCTTATCGGTAAATCCCACGTCATAGATCTTGACGATATTCGGGTGACTGAGCAGCGCTATCGCCTTGCTCTCGTTGCGAAAACGGCGCAGGAACTCATCGCTGCCCGCGAACTCGGTCTTGAGGATCTTTACGGCAACTATCCTGTCTTCCTGTATATCCCTGGCACGGTATATATCCGCCATGCCTCCGACGCCGATAAGCTCAAGAAGCTCATAGCGCCCGTCAAGCTTTTTTCCGATATTGTTATCCATTATGATCTTCTCCATTAAATCTATCTGCCTGAATTATACTGCTTTTGCGGCGAAACGCGCGCCTCGCGGAAGCTTCGCCGTATGATGTTGAAATTATACGGAATTATTTTATTCTACACACATATTCAATTGAGCCAGCAAGCCAGCTGCTTCAAACGAGAAAGCTTTTCGATCCCCCGCATTGAAGCGAACCGTGTCTCGACCAACTCCAGCACCCGCAGATCCGGCATAACGTCCAAGAACCCGAGGTCAGGGAAATCGAGCCCTTGCACACGAAGCACCTCAACGCCCGTAAACAGCATAATGTCCCGCCACGTGTTTTCGCTTATCCCGTCATACCATTTATCGAACTCGTCGTCATCGAGCTGCTCGTAATAGCTCGAACCCATGACGCTCTCGGTAAAGCTTTTCCACCCGGCTTCCGCTTCGTCCGAGGAAATGAGCTCCTCCCACTCCTCGTCCTCGTGGTCAAGCCCGAACATATATAACTGCTCGTTCTCCATGCCTTTGAATTTATCGACAAGCTTCGTAATATCATCTCCGCGCAGGCAAAACGCCCACTCGTCGCCGCCGTCGCTGTCAACGAACGGATCGGGCGGGATCTCCGTCGACACATACAGCATAAACTCGTTGTCGAAGCTCTCTCCGATATGAAGATATTTTATGCCCGCCATATCCTCAGCCGTTATATCATAAACGGGCTTCTGAAAAAAATCAGCCAAACGTTCGGCTATCCATTCCTGTGAGAAATTTAAGCTCATGATCCTGACCGCCCCACCACAACAAGTAATAATATTAAAATCCAATTTACATAATAGCACGAAATGAGGAAAAAGTCAATGCGCCAACTTAATAATTGTTTATCAAAAAAAAGGACTATTTCTATTAAATTTACACAAATCCGACTTACGGCATAGGTAAAAACCGACAATTTTTTCGCCCAACATCACACGAAAATTGTGCGGTATCGACAGTCCCACCGAACCGAAAATTCAGTCGTTTACAACAAGCGCGACCGACACATTGTCGCTTCCGCCGTTATTGTTCGCGTATTTTACAAGATTATCGCAGCAGATCTCATTATCCGAGTCGAAGCAGATATCGAGTATATCCAGGTCGTCCCCGTAGGCGGAAAGCCCGTCGCTGCACAGAAGCAGCATATCGCCCTTGTTCAGGGGCAGCTCGAAATAATCGGGAGTGACGCTCGATTCCGCACCGATAGCGCGGGTGATCTTATTGCGCTTGGGGTGCGTCTTAGCCTGCTCCTCGGTGATCTCGCCGCGCTCGACAAGCTCCTGAACGTGCGAATGATCCTTCGTTACCTGACGGATACAGTCGTCGTCTCCCTGCACGAACAGATGATACGCGCGCGAATCCCCGACGTTTACGATATACGCCGTTCCGCCGAAAACTATCGCCGCGACACAGGTCGTTCCCATGACCTCATGCACCTTCTGGCGCGCGGTATCCCATACCATGGAATTCGCCGCGACGACCGCCGTGATCAGCAGATTGCGAACGGAATTGCGGTTCATAAGCTCGCTGAAGTTTTCCTTTATCCTCGAGGAAATCATATCCACGGCTATGGAGCTTGCAAGACCGCCTTGACTCTCGCCGCCCATACCGTCGCACAAAACCGTCGCGCAGGCGTTCTCGGAGAGCATTTCTCCCCAGACATTATCCTGATTTTCCGTGCGGATAAGTCCTATATCGGTTTTTGTAAATATTTTCAAATGACCACTTCCCGATTTTTCTTAAAATTACACCCGCCGAAAGCAGGCGCTATATCGGCGGGATATCGCATAACACCGCCATTAAATTTATTTTATTCAACTGCTGTTTTCACGCCCTCGTCGCGCCTCAGCTGACCGCAGGCGGCGCTGATATCCGCGCCGAGAGTGCGGCGGACCGTGGGGTTTATCCCCGCGCGCTAAAGTCTCGACCGAAATCGCTCCACGGAACGGCTCTTGCGGAAATCGCGCTCCTTTACCTCGTTTATGGGGATAAGGTTCACGTGGCAGTTCTTGCCGCCGAGCAGCGCTATAAGCTCGTCCGCCGACTCGTCCGTATCGTTTACGCCTTCGATCAGCGAGTATTCAAAGCTGATACGCCGCCCCGTCGCCGCGAAATAATCATCACACGCTTTCATGAGCTGTTTCAGATCGAAACGCTTGTTTATGGGCATGATCTCGCTGCGCTTTTCATCGGTCGCCGCGTGTAACGAGACCGAGAGCGTTATCCCCAGCCGCAGCTCGGCGAGCTTGTAGATCTTATCGACAACTCCGCAGGTGGAGAGCGACAAATGCCGCAGGCTCATGCCCTCGCCGTCGGAATTGAGTATCTGCAAAAACTTGACAACGTTATCGAAGTTGTCAAGCGGCTCACCTATACCCATAAGCACGATGCTGCCGACCTGCCGTCCGCTGTCGCGCTCTGTTTCGTAGATCTGACCGAGCATCTCCGACGGAGTGAGGTTACGCACCCAGCCAGCTATGGTCGACGCGCAGAAGCGGCAGCCCATTCGGCACCCGACCTGCGTCGAAATGCACAGACTGTTGGCGTGCTTGTACTCCATAAGTACGCTTTCGACAGCCTCGCCGTCTTCAAGCCCATACAGATATTTTACAGTATTATCAATACTACTTACAAGTCTTTTTTTGATTTTTAGTGAGTTTATATAAAATTTTTCTGAAAACTCGGCTCTTTTTTGTGCAGAAATATTAGTCATTTCTGAAAAATCCGTTACTTTCTTTACATGGAGCCAGTCATATATCTGCCGCGCCCTGAATTTCTTCTCGCCCATAGCCTCCAGCTGCTGCGAAAGCTCCGAAAAGGTCAATGAAAGTATGTCGATCTTGTCCAAAAGATCACCTCGTTTTATTCTCAGTATCGTATCAAGAAACAGCGTGTAAAAATCGTATTCAAATAACCTTGAAAAATCATCAGATATTTCAGCGATATTATATCAAATAAGACCTTTGTTCAAGCCAAAATATTATAAAAAAACAGTTATTTTTTCAACTCATTTTTCAGCTTCAAAATCAGCGTTTTTATAGGCGTTATTTTACCCGTCTGAATGACGCTGTAAAGAAACCGTCACCGCCGTCTTCCTCGGGGAAGAACGTGCGCTTGTAGCTGCTCTCCGCGCCCGCGTAGGGAATGGGCTGCACTATCGGCGAGAACTCGGGGTGCGACGCCGCAAAATCCTCGGCTACCTCGTCATTCTCCGCGCGGGAAAGCGTACAGGTCGAATACACCAGCGTCCCGCCTACCTTTACATACTGTGACGAGATGTCAAGAATGGCTTTCTGGAGCCGCGGCAGCTCATCAAACTCGTTCTCGTCCTTATACTTTATCTCGGGCTT
>CAYPWI010000027.1:0-6408 GCA_964414395.1 uncultured Ruminococcus sp. | reverse complement strand
CGGATAACTCCCAAGCCCGAACAAGGCACGTCACAGAGAACTCTGTCCGCCTGCGGAAGCTCCTCGTTGAAATGCGCTGCGTTGTTTACGCGTCCCTCGATTATCTTCAATCCCAGACGTTCCGCGCCCTTGACGATCAGACCCACGCGCTGTTCGTAAAGATCCATGGAGATCACCCTGCCGCTGTTGTTCATGATCTCCGCCAGCGTGAATGACTTTCCGCCGGGCGCGGCGCATATATCGAACACGGTCTCATTCAATATGGGGTGAAGCGTGTGGCAGCAAAGCTGGCTGGACACATCCTGTATGTGGAACAGCCCATCTCTGAACGCAGCAAGCTTCTCGATATCGCCCGTTTTTTCAATTCGTACACAGCCCGAAAGTCGCGGGTTTATCTCAGCCGACACGCCCTCGCGTCTCAGCCTGTCCACAAGCTCGCTGTCGCTGACTTTGGTGGTGTTCGTTCTCGCGTAGACGGGCGGCGCGCCTATGGACGCTCTAAGCGCCTTCTTGGCGTTTTCCTCGCCGTATTCCTCAAGAAGCTTCCTCGCTATCCACTGCGGCGCTGAAAACTCCAGTACCAGCCTTTCGATAGGAGACAGACCCGAATAGTCCACGTGCTTGTCGTTTCTGAGGAAATTCCTCAAAAGTCCGTTCACCAGCCCCGCCGCGCCGAACTGCTTCATTTTCTTGCAGAGCTTGACGCTCTCGTTGACGGCGGCGCTGTCGGGCACCGACTTCATATAGAGGATCTGATATATGCCGCATCGAAGGATCGTCCTGACCTCGGGCTTGAGCTCGGTATTACAGTACCGGTCGATGATATAGTCCAGCGTCATCCTGCGCTCGGTCACACCGTAAAACAGCGCCGACGCGAACGCCCTGTCGCGCTCCGACAACCCCGAATCATCAAGCGCCGAATCGAGCAGAATATTTGAATACGAGCCGCCGCTCTCCATTTTCAGCAGCAGCTTCACCACGGTCGAACGCGCGTCAGCCATACCGAACCCCTTTCTTACCTCTTTCGGTGATCAATTGTGGGAAATACTTCTCAAAATTCTGATAATTAGCCCAGAATAGTCCCGTTTTCTATTTTCTTACCTCTAATAAACGCATCCACGCTCATTCGCTTGCCGCCCTCCGGCTGCACCTCCGTGAACTCCACACACATACCGTCTCCGCAAACAACGTGAAGAGCCTTCGTGTCGGCGACCGTTCCCGCCGGGAGCGGGGACTTGTGACCGCTCATTCTCGCGCGGCAGATCTTAAGACGCTTGCCGTCGAGCATCGTAAACGCGCACGGAGCGTCCGCCATAGCGCGGATAAAGTTGTAGACCTCGCGCGCGGACTTAGTAAAATCAAGCCGCAGCTCTTCTTTGGAGATCATTTTCGCGTAAGAGCCCTCCGCGGGCTGCTTGGTGAATGTCGCGGTGCCGTTTTCAAGCCTTTCGAGCGTCTCGGTGATAAGCTCCGCGCCTGTTTCGGATAACAGCGCCCACAGCTCCGAGCCCGTCATATCCTCGGGGATATCGACCTCGCGGCGCATGATAACGTCGCCCGTGTCAAGTCCCTCGTCCATACGCATGGTACACACGCCCGACTTCTCCGCGCCGTCCTGGATACAGCGCTGAATAGGCGCGGCACCGCGGTATTCCGGCAGCAGCGACGCGTGAACGTTCACACACCCGAACTTCGGCAGCTCCAGCACCGCTTTCGGGAGTATCTGCCCATAAGCGACCACCACTATCACATCGGGATCGATCCCGCGAAGCGTGTTCAGAGAATTCTCCGCGTCCTCGCCCTTTCTGAGGGACAGCGGCTGGCAGACGGGGATATTATTCTCCACGGCGAAGTCCTTGACGGGAGAAGTCGCTATCTGCTTTCCGCGGTTCTTGGGTCGGTCGGGCTGCGTGAATACCGCGCAGATCTCGTGACCCGCCGCCTTTATTGCCGCCGCGCTGTTCACGGCGAAGTCGGGAGTTCCCATAAATACTACCTTCACGCTTATCCCTCCCCCTGCTCCTCGTCCTCGACCCATTCGAGAACCTTATCCTCGAACAGTACGCCGTCGAGGTGATCTATCTCGTGGCTGAACGCCCGCGCCAGCAAGTCCTTGGCTCGGAACTTCACGGGCTTTCCGTAACGGTTCAAGCCCTTTACGCGCACGTGCCGCGGACGCTTGACAACGCCGCGCTTTCCGGGCCACGAAAGGCAGCCTTCGGGCTCGAACTGCCGTCCCCACGCCGATACTATTATGGGGTTTACGACCTCTATGCGGCGGTTCACGTCAATGACGATGATGCGCGCGGGAAGCCCTATCTGCGGCGCGGCGAGACCTATCCCGTCCGCCTTCTTCATGGTCTCGTACATATCATCGAGAATTCTGCCCAAATTTTCGTCGAACTTGGTGACTTCCTCGCATTTTTGCCTAAGAACGGGCGAACCGAATTTTACGACCTCACGGATCATAGGCTCACGCTTTCGGAAGACCGGGCTTTATTCTGTCCGTGAACAGAATTCCGTCCAGATGATCCACCTCGTGGCACAAGGTCCGCGCCAGCAGACCCTCGCCCTTTACGGTGATCTCCTTGCCCGTCCTGTCCATCGCTTTGATAACGACCCGCATCGGGCGCTCAACTCTGCCCCACTCTCCGGGAGCGGAAAGACAGCCCTCGTCTCCGAGCTGCTTGCCGTCGCTCGATATGATCTCGGGATTTATGAGTTCGATATGTCCCTTGCCGTCGCGGATATCCACGACGATCGCCCGCTTGAGTATGCCCACCTGGGGCGCGGCGAGCCCTACGCCGTCGGCGCTCTCGAGCGTCTGTACCATATCGTCCAGAAGCGTTGTGAGCTTCTCGTCAAACACCGTGACAGTCCTGCACTTCTTGCGCAGAATGTCGTCTCCAAATTTCATTATCTCTCTTAAAGCCATTTATAAACCTTCCTTACATATTGATTTTTTAATTATCTATATTGCCGTTGATATCGGCATAGAACGTCACGTTGTCAAAATCCTTATCGGCATACGCCTGCCTGAGCGTGTCGCTTACGACCTTCCTGAACTCCGGACTGTTGGAGCACTTGACTATAAGCGTGTAGCGATAGCGTCCGTTCACCTTGCCGACAGTGTTCGGCGCGGGTCCCAGAATGATCGTCGGAACGCGCTTTCCGTAAGGCTCCGCGTTTTTCGGGAGCATATTTGAAAATTTCTTCGCCGCGGATCTGCAGCGTTCCTCCGACACCGACGCGAACCCGAACACCGTTATATCGCAAAACGGCGGATAAAACTGCGCCCTGCGAAGCTCTATCTGCTCGTTGTAGAATTCGGGATAATTCTGCTGTGCCGCCAGCGTTATCACGAAATGCTCCGGTGAAAACGTTTGAAGCAGCGCTCTGCCGCGCTTCCCGCCGCGCCCCGAGCGTCCCACTACCTGAGTTATCAAGGAAAATGTCCGCTCATAAGCGCGAAAATCGGCGGCATAGAGCGAATTGTCTATCTTCAGCACGCCCACCAGCGTCACGTTCGGGAAATCCAGCCCCTTAGCGATCATCTGTGTGCCGACCATTATATCATACTCACCGTTTCCAAACGCGCTGAACTCGCGTTCATAAGCGCCCTTGGTGGAGGTGGTGTCCGCGTCCATTCTGAGGATACGCGCCTTGGGAAACATCACCGAAAGCTCGTCCTCGATAAGCTGCGTGCCCTCGCCCTTCATGTTGAAGTACCTGCCGCCGCACTTGGGGCAGACCGGGTCGAGACGGCGCATATATCCGCAGCAATGGCAGATAACACTGCCGTTGACTTTATGATAAGTAAGCGGCATAGAACAGTTCGGACATTCCAGCGGCTTTCCGCAGGCAAGGCAGCGGACGCTGGTGCGATAGCCGCGTCTGTTCAGCAGCAGAATGGACTGCTCACCGCGCTCGAGGTTCGCCGCGAGCTCGTCCAATAAGGGCATTGAGAACGTTGACATATTGCCGTTTTGCCGCTCCTCAGCCATATTTATGATCTGGACCTCGGGAAGAACGGCGTTGTTATAGCGCTCATCGATCTCGAACAGCGTATAGCGTCCCTTTTTCGCGAAATAACAGCTTTCGATGGAAGGCGTTGCCGACGCGAGGAGCAGAAGCGCGTTATGCGCGAAGCAGCGCTGCTTTGCCGCGTCTCTGGCGTGATATCGCGGGGAGCTTTCGGATTTATAAGAACCTTCGCCCTCCTCGTCGATGGCGACTATCGCGAGATCCTTCACGGGCGCGAACACCGCGCTGCGTGTTCCCACAACGATATGTGCCTTGCCCTCGCGGATCCTGCGATATTCATCGGCGCGTTCCCCGATAGAAAGCGCGCTGTGCATGATCGCTACCTCGTTTCCGAACAGACTGCGGAATTTTCCCACCATCTGCGGGGTGAGCGCGATCTCGGGCACCATCATTATCGCGGACTTGCCGTTCTTCACAGCCTCGTTTATCAGCCGTATGAAGATCGAAGTCTTGCCGCTGCCCGTCACGCCGCGCAATAACGCGCAGCGGGGCTTGGTATCGTTCATAAGCTCGAGGATGCCTTCATAGACCTCTTTCTGCTTGGTGGAGAACACGATGCTGTCGGGATCCTCCGTCGCCTCGGCGCTGCCTTCCGTGCGGAAGACGGTCTGTTCAAAGCGCTCGAGGCAGTTCTTCTCGATCAGGAGCTTCACGACCGCGGGCGTTACCGCGCAGTTGTAGCACACCTCGTGTATCGAGGCGCAGCCCGTTTCCTCAAGAAGCTCCATCACGGAACGCTGCTTGGGCGTGAGCTTGATCTCGGGGTCGAGATCGGCGGAAACGCGCACCATGGCTACATTTTCATCGCCTATGCGGCGCTTGGCGACACAGTCTTCCGCGAGAGCGCCCTTTTTCATCAAAGCGTCCGTCATGGCGCTGTCCGACGCTATCAGCGCGTCAAATGCCGCTTTATCGGCTTTTTTCAGCTGCTCGGCGAACTCTTTTTCCGATGCGGAAAGCTCTTCGCCGAAGTCCTTTTTCAGCACGACGCGGCGCTTGAGAGAATACCCCAGCCCCGGCGGCAGAATGGCTCTGAACGCGTCATAATATGTGCAGAAGGTGTTCTCGCTGAGCCATTTGCAGAGCTTCAAAAGCTCCTCTGAGATGACCGGCTCGCTGTCGATCACGGCGAAAACGTCCTTGCACTTCTTTTCGGGAACTTCATCGGACAAGCCGAACACCAGCCCGATGCGCTTTTTGTTGCCGCGCCCGAACGGCACGACCACGCGCTTCCCCGCAGCTACGTGTTCCGAAAGGCAAGCGGGGATATTATACGAAAAAAGCATATCGAACGAATAGTGGGTGTTTTCAACAGCCACAAGCGCCGAATTCACGACTTAAATCCCTCCAGCAACGCTTCACGGCGGGAACGTCTCAGCTTTTCCGCTCGGAGAACGGCAAGCAGATCGTCCACCGCGTCCTCGAGCTTATCGTTGACTATCAGATAATCATAGTTCTCGGCGAATTTTACTTCGGTGCGCGCTTGTAAAGAACGTGCTTTGATGGTCTCCTCGGACTCCGTACCGCGCCCGCGCAGACGTTCTTCCAGAACTTCCCAGCTTGGAGGAAGGATAAACGCCAGACACGCCTCGGGGAACATACGGCGGATATTCATCGCGCCCTCGACCTCGATTTTCAAAATAGCGTCCTTGCCGCTTGATATCAAGTCGTCCACGCTCTTTTTGAGTGTTCCGTAGTAGTTGCCGCAATATTCTGTATACTCGAGGACTTCTTTTTCCTTGATCTTCTTCTCGAATTCCTCACGCGTGAGAAAATGATAATGAACGCCGTTCACCTCGCCCTCCCGCGGAGCGCGCGTCGTCGCGGACACGGCGTACCCCGCCTTGTCCGTCCTCTTGAACGCCTCATTTAATATAGTATCCTTTCCGCAGCCCGCTGGCGCGGAGACCACAAAAAGCAAGCCTTTTTCGTTCATGCGGATCACCTCGTTGTCTTGATCATACTATTCTGCGGACTTGTCGGCGGTCTTGTCCGCCAGCGTCTCGGGCTGGAGCGCACAGAGAACCACGTGACCGCTGTCGCAGATTATCACGGAGCGCGTCTTTCTGCCGCAGGTCGCGTCGATAGCCGAACCGCTGTCCTTCGCCGTCTGTACTATGCGCTTCACGGGAGCCGCTTCGGGACTTACCACAGCCACGATCTTATCGGCGTTGACCGCGTTGCCAAACCCAATATTTACCAATCTCACAAGCGAACCTCCCCATTTTGAATATATATTTTAATTATACCACATTCAAGTGAAAAAATCAATAGAAAAAAATTTAAAAAATGTATGTGTTATAATAGAGGTGAACAAATAAAAATAGAAATTCCTACCGAGATATGGTATAATAAGTTTACCAC
>CAYPWI010000026.1:0-12424 GCA_964414395.1 uncultured Ruminococcus sp. | reverse complement strand
AGCCGTAGCATCAAACTCTTGTCAACCTACGGACGACTTTACACCACCTACATTCCGGATCAAGCAGTTGTTGATACCTGGGTCGTCGCAATGAAATATCCCATAATAGTCTGCATCACCGAAAAATGCGGGGGGAGGGGGGAGAGGGAGAGGTCGGGTTATGCGCTGGCGCGCATAACGCTAAGGGGGCGCGGGGGGAAACACGTAGGGGGAGAGGAGGGGGAGGGGTCCGCATTTTTGTCGGATTTTATTCCCCTCCCCCTCCTCGCCCCCGAAGGGTTTCCCCCCGCACCGCGCGGCATTACCCTGCCAAGGGTAAAAGATAAACTGACGGCTTGTCAACTAAAAAAGTCAAAAAGAGCCTCGTCCGCGCTCGGCGAACAAAAAAGTTTTGTCAACTTTTAATTGAAAAGTGTTCCACCGAACCGCGCGGTATTACCCGGCTAAGGGTAAAAACAAACTGACGGCTCGTCCGCCGTCGAAAGACAAAAAATTGTCCGCTGTTAATTGAGAATTAGTATTAACGGCGGTTTTTTGGCGTTTTTCGTAAAAACCACTTGAATTCGGCGTTAAAGTGTTGTATAATTATAATGAAGTATTATGAGATACTGTAAGTTAATATTTTACAAAGGATCTGGTTTGTATGATCATTTTACCGTCTCAGATAGAAACGGCTATCGAACTTCTGGAAAACGCGGGGTTCGAGGCTTATATAGTCGGTGCCTGCGTCAGAGAATTGGTTCTCGGGAATTCTCCGCAGGACTATGATATAGTTACCAATGCCGAGATAAATGATATTATGTTCACGTTCCGCGACTACAGGATCTCGGACGAGGGCGCGGCGCGCGGCGAGATACTCGTCACCATGCTGGGAATGGTGGTGCAGATATCTCCCTATCGCCGTGAGGTGGTCGGAAACCGCGTTATGTACGCGAAGGATCTCGATACCGATCTGGCGCGGCGCGGGTTTACCATGAACGCCATGGCGTATAATCCCAAGGAGGGGCTTATTGACCCGTATGACGGCAAGGGCGCGCTTACGGGCGAGGTGAAGCAGGTCGTCGCTATCGGCGAGAACGTCACCGTGAACGTCAAGGTCTCGGGGAAGCCCACCACCGAGACCATCTACGATATGACCAAGAGCTTCACGACAGAGCCGTCGCGTATTCTCAAGGCTATACGCTATTGTGCGGAGGACGAATACGAGATCGAGGAACAGACCAGAAACTGTATGCGCAACAACCTCTCTTGCTTCGACTACGCCGAGACCGCTCCCGTGCGTGAGGAATTGCAGCGCATCGTTATGGGAAAATTCGCGGCGCGGGCGCTCGAGCAGAACGCGGATATCCTCAAATGCGTACTGCCAGAGATCGAGATCTGCATAGGATTTCAGCAGCAGACACCGTATCATGACTTCGACGTGTGGACGCATATCTGCCGCGCGGTGGGATATTCTCTGCCCGAACCCGAGATACGGTTCGCCATGCTGTTCCACGATATAGGCAAGCCCGATTGTATGTATGTCGATTCTCATAATCGCGGTCACTTCAAGGGTCACGCGGAGCGCAGCCGCCTGCTCGCCGAGGGAATAATGAAGCGGCTGGAGTTCCCCAAGAATATGGCGAGCGAGATAAGCTGGCTGGTCTTTCATCACGATGTGCCCATTCCCGAGGACAGGAAAGAGCTTAAGGCGCTTATCAGGGAACTGGGTATCCCAGACCTCAGAAGTCTTATCCAATGCGAGATCGCGGACAGCAGAGCCCGCAAGGTCGATAACGAAACTCCCGAGACGGCGAAGCTTCGCGCGGCGCTGGCGGCTCTCAACGAGATCGAGGAGACGGGCGAGTGCTATGATATAAGCCAGCTGGCGGTGACGCGGCGCGAGCTTATCGACAGGCGGCTGGTGTCCTCCGACGAGGAAGCCGATCAGCTGATGAACGCGCTGTTTGAGATCGTTCTCGACAAGCCGTCCTTCAACAACCGCCTTATGCTGCTGGATATGGCGGAGAAGAGCAAGTCCAAGCTCGAGCAGATAGAAGCCCAGCGCAGGAAAGCCGCGCAAGAGAAGGCGGAAGCGGAAAGGGCGCGCCGCGAGAAGGGCAGACGCGCCGAGCCCGTCTTCACAAAGAAGAAAAAGCCTTGAACAAGTTGAAAGCTTTCGGGGTCTATCTATATTCTCGGCGAAGGATAATCGTTGTAATTCTGCTCATTGCCGCGGTCTATTCGCTGTTTATGTTCATTTACGGGGTGCCCGTAAGCGCTCTTATCTACGCGGGAGCGATATGCGCGGCGGTGACGCTGTTCGCGGCGGCGGGAGACTTTATCCGCTATCGCAATAAGTGCGGGCTGCTTGACGATCTCAAAAACGAGATACTCCTGACTATAGAGCACCTTCCGACGGCGGACAACCGTTCGGAGGAGCTGTATAAGGAGCTTATAGAGATCTTAGCCGAGGCGAAGACCGAGCTGCGCTCCGAGGCGGATAAGCGGTATGAGAACACGCTGATGTATTTTACCATGTGGGTGCACCAGATCAAGACCCCGATCTCCGCTATGAGCCTTGTTTTGCAGAACAGCGATTTTCCCAACGATCCCGAAAACGCGGAGCTTGCCGAGGGATTGCAGAAGATCGAGCAGTATGTGGAAATGGCGCTTTTGTACATCAAGCTCGACAACGAGGACGAGGATCTCGTCTTTCGGGAGTGTTCGCTCGACAGGATTGTAAGGCAGGCGGTGAAGCGGTTTTCGTCGCAGTTTATCCGCAGGAAGATCGCGCTTGTCTACGAGCCGCTGAACATAAACATCATCACGGACGAGAAGTGGCTGCTGTTCGTCATTGAACAGGTGATATCAAACGCGCTGAAATACACCTCTAAGGGCAGCGTGAGCATATCCCTTGAAGAAAAGGGAGTTCCCGTGCTGCTTATTCGCGACAGCGGTATGGGGATAGCTCCCGAGGATCTTCCGAGGGTGTTCCAGCGCGGGTTTACGGGCAACAACGGACGTTCCGACAAGAAGTCGACGGGCATCGGGCTGTATCTGTGCGAACGCGTCTGTGAAAAGCTCGGGTGCGGTATCTCGGCGAGGTCGAGCTGCGAGATGGGGCAGAGCTTCACGGAAATTTGCATAGATCTGCGCCGCAAAGAACTGAATGTCAATGACTAACACTGCAATTCGCTAAATCGCCTTACGGCGAAAATGATCGGGTGAGCTGTGAATTGAGGCGTTTCGCGATTTGTTTTTCGATAAGGCAAATCGCGAAAGCGGCTGACGACGAAAATTTGCGGCGAAGCCGCGGATTGAGTCGGCTGCAGGCTAGCCGACCCGAGCGAAGCGAAGTGAGGAGTTTCGCGAATTGCTTTTAAATTAAGAATATTCGCATAATAATATTGACATTTTATAAAAAATATGTTATTATATTTATATGTTAATGTACGGCGGGCGGGATATGCCCGTCGGCGTATTATTTATTATAAAAATGAAAGAGGATGAGACAATGGATCAAATGAATAATAAGATCGTTAATGAGGCAAGACGATCTGTCAAAGGAAGCATTCTGGCGGTTTCGCTTGTTTTGCTTGTGGAATTGATCCTCAATATCGTTATGGGTATCATTATTCAGTATACCCAGATAGTCAAGAATGTGGAGCAGATGCTTACGGAAAACCTGGGCGCGGCTTCCACCATGGTCGACAACGGAATGACGAACCTCAGAATTCTCGTGAACGATCACGCGTATGACTATGAGTTTTTGGCGGGTACCGCCGAGCAGAAGACCTCGAAGCTCGAGCAGATAGCGTCGTTCGACGATAATCTCATGGCGCTCACATACATAGGCGCGGACGGTACGGTTTACGGTCCCGAGGTGCCTTCGGGCGTTACCAATCAGCTGGCATCCAAGTCCAATGTCATCACCTCCCCGAGCGACGAGAACGGTGATTTCTATATGGCGGTGAGGACCGATTTCGGTTCGCTTATCGCTCACAACAAGGCGGCTAAGCTCAAGACGATCATCAACGGCAGCGCCTGCGATGTATTCATTCTGGCGAGCGACGGCACTGTTATCGCGGCGGAATCGAAGAACGGCTCTTATGACAAGAGCTACGCGTCGTATGTGCAGAAGGCGGGCGGCTCTAAAGTCGACACCGCGTCGCAGAAATACAACAATACCCGCTTTGTATACGCTTCCGAACATATCGCCGACACCGACGACTGGACGCTGCTTATCAGAGCGAAGTCGGGGAACTACTATAACGGCATCGTTACCGCCTTCTGGGTAAACATCGTACTGCTTGTTCTTATGACGACGATGGGCGTTATTGCGATCGTTTTGCTGAGAAAGACGATCATCAATCCCCTTGAGGATGTCTGCGTGAAGATCGTGGATATGTCGAAGGGTCATCTGTCTGGCGCTCCGCTGGTTCCCGCGAAAAATCTCGAGCTGGGCGAGCTTGCGTGCGCGGTAAACGAACTCAGCGATATCAACCGCGATATCATCACCGATATTCAATATACCGCCGAGGAGATAGCGAAGGAAAATCTCCGCGTTCAGCCCAAGGCGGAGTACAACGGCGACTTTTTGCCTGTTAAGAACGCGCTGGAAAGCATTATCGTCTCCGTTCAGGGCGTGGTAAGGAACGTAGAGGAGGCTGCCCGCGCGGTAAGCGACAGCTCAGATCAGATGTTCTCCAACTCTTCCGTGCTGTCTCAGGCGGCGGCGGAGGAATCCTCTACCGTAGCCGAGCTGAACGACAGCCTCAACGGCGTTCACGCGCTCATAAACGACAGCGCGGCGAAGGCGGCAAAGGCTCGCGAGGTAGCCGAGCAGTCCGCGAAGGCTATGAACGAGGGCAACGAGAACATGGCTCGCATGGTCAAGGCTATGAACGAGATCAACGAGTCGTCCTCGCAGATCGCGAACATCATCAAGACCATTCAGGATATCTCTTTCCAGACCAATATCCTCTCGCTCAACGCTTCCATCGAGGCGGCGAGAGCGGGCGAGGCGGGCAAGGGCTTCGCGGTCGTAGCCGGAGAGGTAGGCTCCCTCGCGGAGAAGACCTCCGAGGCGGCAAAGTCCACCACGGCGCTTATCGAGACCTCGCTCAAGGCGGTTCAGAACGGCACCGTTATCGCGAACGAAAACGCGACTGTTCTCGGCACGATTATGAAGCAGGCGGAGGAGTCCGCGCGCATGGTCGAGGAGATCGCGGCGACTGCCGACAAGCAGACCGAGTCTATAAATCAAGTTATGGACGGTATGAACAGGATCTCGTCCTCTGTGGGTCAGATCAACAACTCCGCTTCCGAGTGCGAGCAGTCCTCTCAGCTGCTGTCTCAGCAGTCGGGCGTGCTCCGTCAGACTATAGAGAGCTTCGTCCTCGACGATATGCCACGCACGATAAGCGCGCCGAAGCCCGCGGCTCCCGCGCCGTCGAAGCCTGTTGATAACAAGACGGCTTCCGCGTCAAGACCGGCGCCCAAGCCCGCCGCTAAGCCCGTTTCCGAGAAACCTGATAAGGCTGCTTCCAAGCCCGCCGAGCCCGCGAAGAAGACGGCTTCAAAACCGTCGGAGACTTCAAGCGGCGCGAAGTCGATAACGCTTCCCGACGACAAGCCCGCGGCTTCCGCTAAGTCGATAACACTTCCCGATGATACGAAGCCCGCGGCTAAGGCTCCCGAGAAGCCCGCGGCTGCTCCCGCGAAACCTGCTGCTTCCGCGAAGCCCGCGGCAAAGGCTTCCGACAAGCCCGCGGCGGCTCCCGCAAAACCTGCTGCTTCCGCGAAACCCGCGGCTCCCAAGCCTACAGCTCCCGCTAAGAACACGCCCACTAAATCAATAACGCTTCCGGGCGACAAGTCGGCAGGTCCTGCGAGAAGCGCTTCCGCGGCGAAGCCCGTCATCAAGGAGGACGATATCGAGATCACTCAGATAACTCCCGGAAAGGCTGTTTCCAAGGCGACTATGCAGCCCGTAAAGCGCACTATCCGTCTGGATAACGATAAGTATTAAGAGAAAATATTCCCGCTGTCAGGCGATGGCAGCGGGAATTTTTATAAGGAGGAGTTTTTATGAGCATTGAACGCAGGGAATTCGGCTATTATCGCGGCTACCGCTGCGAGCTTATCACATTGAAGTGCGGGAATATGTCCGTGTCGCTTACCAACTTCGGTGCGGCGGTGCAGTCGCTGTGCGTTCCCGACAAAAACGGCAAGGTCGAGGATATTCTGCTGGGTTATGACACGCTCGAGGAGTATGTCGAGGGAAATTCCTGCCACGGCGCGAGCGTCGGGCGCGTTGCTAACCGCATAGGCGGGGCGAAGTTCACGCTGAACGGCAATGAATATCGGCTTACCGCCAATGACGGGCAGAACACGCTCCACAGCGGAAAATTCGGCTATAATAAGCGCGTATGGACTATCGGCGATGTGATAGACGGCGACGCGCCCTCTGTAACGTTCGGGCTGCTGAGCCCCGACGGCGAGGAGCACTTCCCCGGAATGCTCGTCGTTACCGCGAAGTATACGCTGACGGAGAACGCTCTAAAGATCGAGTATTCCGCCAAGGCGGAGGCGGACACGCCCGTAAATCTCACCAACCACTCCTACTTCAATCTCAAGGGCGAGGGTAACGGCGATGTAAAGGATCATATCGTCAGCATAAATGCCAAGCAATATACTCCCGTGGACGCGGGGCTTATCCCGACGGGCGTGATCGCTTATACTACGGGAACTCCGTTCGATTTTATCTCACCGAAGCGCGTGGGAGAGGATATGGACAACGGTCGCCTTCCGAACGGCTATGACAACAACTTCGTCCTCGGTATGACGCGTGAGCTGCGCGAAGCCGCGACTGTCTATGAACCAACGAGCGGGCGCTTTATGACCGTTCAGACCGACAAGCCGGGCGTGCAGTTCTATATCGGCATAGGGCTTAACGGAGAGCATGGCAAGAACGGGCACTCCTACGGACAATACGCGGGGCTGTGCATGGAGAGCCAGTTCTTCCCCGACAGTCCCAACAAGCCTATGTTCCCGAACTGCATTGTCAAGGCGGGGGAGACTTATTCCGATGTGACTGTATACTCATTCGGCATCAAGTGACTTATATCCGATATAATACAACGCCGCCGTGTTCGATATCGAACGCGGCGGCGTTTGCTTATTGATCTGCGCTTTATTCGGTCTCGCTTTTGAACCATGCGCTTATCCACTTGCCCTGCTCGGAAAGCTCGTCGTCCGTCCAGCCGTAGAGCTTATTGCACCAGCTTTGGATAACGCAGCTGGACTCGTTTTTGTTGGCGAGGTTCCAGCACATATAGCTTACGTTATAGCGCTCTATCAGATCCTTCCATTGGTTTGCCGAATTGACATCCACCCAGCCGTTTCCCGACGCGTCGCAGATGCCGAATTCGCTGACGAATACGGGAAGTCCCGAATTTATGCAGGTCTCCATTTTGTTTCGCAGCCAGTCGGTGTGCGTCGCGGCGTAGAAGTGGAGCGTGTACATAACATTTCCGAACTCCAGCGGAGAAGCCATGGCTTGGTCTATGTCCTGGCTCCAGGTGGGAGAACCTACGAGTATCACGCTGTCGGGGTCGTTGGCTCTGATGATTGGTATTATCTCGTTGGCATACGACTTCACATCGTCCCATGATGGTCCGCTGTTCGGCTCGTTGCAGATCTCGTAAAGAACATTTCCGTAGTCGGCAAAGTCCTCGGACATTTCCGCAAAGAATTTCTTGGCTTCGTCCTTGTAGGCGTGGGGCGTTCTTTCGTTGAGAACGTGCCAATCGATTATGACATACATTCCGAGGCTTTTGGCGTATTCCACGCCGTTTTTCACCAACGCTTTTAGTCCTTCCTTATCGCCGCCGCTGCAATAGCCGCCGTTCTCGTGCGTATACATTGCGAGGCGGACGCAATTGGTGTTCCAATCGTCGCGCAGGAACTTGAAGGTGTCGTAATTCACGTAAGCGGGATACCACGCAAGACCGTGGGTGGACATTCCGCGCAATTGGAACTTCTCGCCGTTCTTGTCAACGAGATCGCTCCCATTTACGGACAACACGCCGTGCTTGTCGAACGGTGTAGCGCCGCTCGGTGTTTCGGGGGTGCTGTTTTCCGAAGAACTTCTTTCGGGAGTGTCACTTTCGGAAGGGCTGCTTGGCGCGCTGCGTTCCGACGAACTGCTTGAAGCACTTTCCTCGGCGCCGTTCGAGCTTTCGTCCGATGAAACGATCGGGGTTTTCTCCGAAGAGCTGCTTGAACTGTTTTCCGAAACGCTGATCTCTGTCGAATTCCCGTCGGAAGCGGGCGGTCTTTCCGCGGCGCAGCCTGTCAGCATAATTGCGGCAAGCACTGCCGCGATGATCTTCTTTACTTTCATATTATTCTCCAAAAAGATATCCCCGCCGAAACGGGGATATCGAATTATTGCTTGATGTGAAGAGTTACTTCTTCTTTCTCGCAACCATGATGCCTGCGCCTGCCAATACGGCAAGTGCTGCGGCTGTTACCGCTATGCCGGAAACGCCGGTCTGCGGGTTGGTGCCGTCCCAATCGCCGAGGAAGTTCTCGATGGTGATCTTGGTCTTGCCGTCATCGATAACGGGCTCGGAGAGCTGTGTAGCCCACTTTGCTCTGTCGGCGCTGTTGTCTTCGCCGCTGAGCTCCTTGGTGCCGTACTCGTACATCTTGTTGGACTCGCCGCTGAGGGTGTTGTTCCAGCCCTGCGGAACTATGAGAGACTTGCCCTCGTAGCCGGGAGCGTCGGTGGTCTCGATAGTCGTGTTGTAGAATACTACCTCGGAGGTGTTAGCCTGCCACGGTCTGCCGAAGTAGCCGGGCTTGGAGCGGTACTCGGAAGCGGTATCAACACCGGGAGTTGTGGAAGTAACTGTGCAGTTCCAGAAGAGGAAGCCTCTGCCGGAGGTCTGCTGTGCCGCTGTCAGATATGCCTGGTCGGATTCGTCGGCGCTGCTGGTGTTCATACGGAGATTGCACTCGTTGAATACCGCGTTCATGCCGCCGAAGATGTAGTCTACCGCGCCGAGGATATCGCACTTATTGAACTTAGCTTGGATATCGCGTCCGCCGTAGAGGGTATCCTGTCTGCCTATGAACTTGCAGTTGGTGAATACCGATCTGTTGCCCATGATCGCCATAGCGGCGGCTCTTTCAACGAAGCTTCTTCTCTGGACGGAGGTGTCGCCGTAGGTGGTGGGACGCTCGCCCTTGGAGCCGGATTCCCACATAACAACGGTATCAGCCGCTTCCTTCTTGGAGATGTACTGGTTGAAGGAGTTCTCGAATATGATGCCGTCAGCCTCGAAGCCGTCAGCCATAACAACGGCTGTCGCGTTCCAGTAGGAGCCGCTGGTCGTGCCGGAACCGGTGTTTACCATGGAGTAATAGCCGTTTTCCTTGTTGGCAGCCAGAACGTCAGCGTCCCACTTGCAGTTGTTGTTCATGGAGTAGTAGTTGTAGCCGTGACCGTAGTAGCTGGTGATGCGGACCGCGTTCTCCGCGATATCAACGCCCTTGTTGGTGAGCTCAATGGAAGCCTTGTCGCCAGCCGCGTTCTTGAGGGTTACGTTGGGAACGTCTACTACGAGCATTTCCTCGTAGTTGCCCGGATCGATCACGATATTAACGCGCTCGTTGTTGGGTCTGTTCATCTTCGCGACTGCCGCGAGAGCCTCGTTGATCGTCTTGTACTGCTTGTTTGCGCCGACCGTGATCGTCGACTTGTAGGTGGGATCGCTGCTTACGGCGATCTTGGTGAAGTAGGTCTGCTTTGCGGACTTGCCGTCCTCGGTAGTGCCTTCGATACCCTTGATCAGAATGGTCGTGTCCTCGGGAACGATGAAGGCGGAAGTCTCCATTTTAGATGTGCTGCCGGAAGAACTGAGTATCTGGGATCCGTTGATGTCGAACGCTGCCTGGTAGCAGTACTCGAGAGTGATCATCTGACCTTTCTTCGCGTCGAACTTGACCTCGCCGTCCTTGTTGACGAGCAGGTAGGTCTTGTTTTCCTGTACATTGCCGCTGAGATCGAGACCAAGGTAATAATTCTTGTCACCGATAGTCTCGATTCCGGGGTTGCCCGCGTTGTACTTGGAGAAATCCCAAACATCAACAGGCGCGAACGAGATAGTTTTGTTGACTGCCGCGCCGCTTACCTTTACATTGGAGGTGAGCTTCTGAGCGTAAGCCGCAGTGCCCGTTCCGGTCACCTTAACGGTATAAACGCCGTTGCGGAGCTTGGGAGTCTCGCCTGCCTTGAAGGTGTAAACATAGCCTTCCTCATTGAGGTTGGTGAAGGTCAGCACAGCGCTCTTCTGAGCGTCTGCGGGAAGACCGTTGTAGGATACTTTGATATCGAATGTGGGCTTTGCGGTGAAAGCGAAGTCCTGTGTGCCGTCGGCGGTCTTTGTGATCGTCGCGCTGGTGAGCGAATAGTCGTTCACGCCGTCAGCGGTGACGTCATACTTAACGCCTCTCTCAAGGCTTACAGTGATGCTGTCGCCCGAAACGGTGAACTCGGGAACATAAGGCTGAGTCTTGTTGGTGAAGGAGAGCTTGAGGTTCTTCAAAGCGTCAGCCGAAAGACCTGTTATCTTACCGGTGATCTTAACAACATCAACGCTCTCGATGGTGATGTCCTTGGAGACATTGGAGCTGCCCTTTGCGATGGTCAGCGGAGCGTTATCCTTGATGATAAAGCCGTTGGCGTTCGCGAGAGATACCTCATATGTATAGGTATCGTTGAGTGTAACGCTGTAATTGCCGCCCGAAACGGTCGCAGCGGTGGAAGCACCCGTCTTGGTGTTGGTGAAGAGCAGCTGATAATCCTTGCTTGCGAGATCCGCAGCCTTGGATGTATCGAGCTTGCCGCTTACGGTGATGGGGTTGGTGTGCTCTCTGTAAGCTCTGAAAAGCGTGAGCTTTTCGCCGTTTGCGGAGTAGAGCTTGTAGATACCGTACTCGGACGCGTAGAATGTGAGTTCAACGCCCTTGCTGTTGCTCTGACCCTGCTGGATCTTGCCGGTCGGGGACTCAAAGTAAATTGTGGAATCGCCGCCGTTGGAGCTTACGATAACAGTCAGCTTGTCACCGGGATAGAGCTTATGACCGGTGTACACAGCCGCGGAACCGGTATTGGAATAGAGGTAACCGCTATAGGTCGTGTCGCCCATGGTGAGGGACTTTTCATCGTATCTGATGAGGTTCTTGTTGGTTGATCTTAAACGGTTGTTGGTCTTGCCGCCGCCGTTGAAGAACATTTCGCTGCCGATCATAAATGTGCCGATCGTAACGCCCTTATTGTCCTTGGCTTCTCCATAGTGCGGGAAGCTGTTTACCAGCGCCTCGGTGACCATGTTGTTGTACTTGGAAGTGTCGAGCTGCTCCGCACCGAAATCCCAGACGTCGATCTTACCGTTGCCGACGGGCTTGGTAACGTCCTCGGGATCGTTCGCCACTTCAAAGGAGTGGATGTAAGTAAAGCCGCTGTTTGCGGTCTTCGCGGTGAATTTCAGAGTTGTCGCGGGACCTTCATAACGGAAGGAAGCCATATCCAGACCGTCGAGCTGGGTGCCCTTGAGAATGTTCTGAGTAGTTTCACCGACAAACTTGCCGACCTCGCTGCTCGCGGTGAGCGTTGCGGTAGGATCGGCGGAGTAGATGCAGAGATTGAACTTAACAGTGGCGTTGCCCGCTACCTTGATTTCGATCACATCGCCGTTCGACACATGAAATCCGTGCTGAAGGCTGTGGAAGTACATACCGCCCTTACTGGTGAAGGAGACCAGACCGTCCTTCGACGTAACGGTCCCGTTCAGGGGATTGCCTTCCGCGTTCGCGTCCGTTATGACTGCGTCGGACTCGTAGATCATGATGGAAGTCCTTCTTGAGGGTGTTGCCCTCGTTTGCTGATGCGGCAGTAAAGTATTCGCTTCCCTCGGCGATATCACCGGCGGAAACGGCGGATACGCCGCTTTCGGTCTTAGCGGAAGCTTTTATATTGGCGGAATTATTGACGAATGGAGTGACCGCTGTCAATGCCAACGCAAAAGCACAAATCGCGGATAAGACCTTTTTGCTTTTTTGCATGATGTTATAACCTCCTTACATATTATAAAACGCTATGATCGGACTTTTCGGATGTTCGAGAAGGGTTGAAGCCGGTCGCGGCGAATTACATTTATACATTTTATATTATAACTTTTTGGAGAGAATATTTCAATATATTTTTTAATTTTTTGGATAAAATTGCTGTTTATATTTGGGAATTTTATGCAAATAGCACAAACTGTATCGTTGTTATTTACACGTCGATAACGTTAAAAAAATATCAAAAATGTTTTTCAAAAAGCCCTTGACAAATTCGATCAGGTGTGATATAATATTACCGTTGGAT
>CAYPWI010000025.1:0-12557 GCA_964414395.1 uncultured Ruminococcus sp. | reverse complement strand
ATGGGCACCTGCATATTCGTCTATGACTTCGACAAGTTCATTCCCGACAATATGCTGAGAGTCATCGAGAAGTACAAGATCACGACGCTTTGCGCGCCGCCTACCATGTTCAGATTTTTCATCAACGAGGGTCTGGAGAAATACGATCTGTCAAGCCTTAAATACTGCAATATCGCGGGTGAGGCTTTGCAGCCCGAGGTGTTCAACCGTTGGTATGAATACACGGGATTGAAGCTTATGGAAGGCTTCGGGCAGACCGAGACCACCTGCATAATCGGCAACCTCATCGGTATGGAACCGAAACCCGGTTCCATGGGCAAGCCCACGCCGCTCTATGACGTTGATCTCGTGGACAAGCAAGGAAATCCCGTGCCTCCCGGAGTAGTTGGCGAGATCGTTATCCGCGGCAAGTACTGCGATACCCCCGGACTGTTTCGCGGGTATTACAAAAGCCCCGAGCTCACCCAAAATGTCTGGTATGACGGAATGTACCACACCGGCGACACCGCCACACGCGACGAGGACGGATATTATTGGTATGTCGGACGCAACGACGATGTTATCAAGTCCAGCGGCTACCGCATAGGTCCGTTCGAGATCGAGAGCGTGCTTGCGACGCACCCCGCCGTGCTGGAATGTGCGGTCACGGGAGTTCCCCACCCGATACGCGGCGAGGTCGTCAAGGCGACGATCGTGCTGACAGACGGCTACGAGCCGACCGAGGAACTCAAAAAAGAAATACAGGACTATGTAAAACACGCCACCGCGCCCTATAAGTACCCGCGCGTAGTGGAGTTCGTGGACGAGCTTCCCAAAACGGTCAGCGGCAAGATCCGTCGCGTCGAAATACGTCAAAACGACCGCGAGAAAGCCGAGAACGGAAATAACGGCGAAAACAAGAAATAACGATGTCCCCTTTCCGAACGCGATCGGAAAGGGGATTTTTTATATCGGGAAATTCCAAAAAATTGACAAAACCGCGGATATGTGATATAATGGATATAGGATTTGTATGGTTGATATGGAATGGGGTGAAAATATGACCGGGAAATTTAACAACAGCATGAACAGAGTTTGCCTAGCGTATTGTATTGTTCCGCTCGTGATAATGTTCGGCGGAGCGGCGGTCGTTGTGAATTTGAAGCTCGGACCACTCGACAGTCTGCTCGGAACCATTATTGTCATGATTTTATTAGTACTGTCGATCTTGTTGGCGTTTCCGCTGAGAAAATGTGAGTATTCGGCAGATGATGAAAAAATAGTAATTCGCGAGGTGTTCCCGTTCATTAAGCGTACATATCGCTTTTCTGAGATAAAATCGGCTTCTTCACAGGTAGGTCTTTCTCACAGCCGATCCGGTACCTCCGCTCGTGTGGAGCTTACCATTACACTATCCGACGGGGAAGAAATCAAATTCTATGATGAAGATGTTCCGGACGATGCGTTGAGCACCCCCGAAAATCACAAGAAGTTTCGGGACGCTCATCAGTTCACTTTATTATGTAAATACATAAACGAAAGGGCAAGCGGGTAATGCCGGGATCATTATGTTATTTAACGAATTCGGCAAGCAGGACGGTATGACAAGAATGAGTATGAGGACATAAAAATGATAGCTTTACAATTTGGGAGTTTTTGTTTTAACGAACCGAACGGGGAAGAGTATATCTTATTGGTCATAGCTCCCAAAAACAATTATTCTTCTATGGATGAATTTGTATCGGCTGCTTTGAATTATCTCGAATCGGACAGCGAATTCTGCGATGCTTGGAATGAATACTACAAAGAGCGCGTATATTCCGAAGTAAACGAAAAAGACCTGGAATGGATGATGTCCCGATTTGACGCGATGAACGAGAGAATATCTTTTTTGCACGAACCGTTTATTAAAGCAGTCAACATAATTCCTCCCGAATGGAATGATATTGCTATAGGCATAGAAATCAAAGAAGAATATATTTTCTATATATGGGGAACATCCGCATAGAAATAATATATTTCAAGATAATCGCATCGGCGGGAAACAATAACGGATAGAGCTATAACACTCTATCCGTTCGCTTTGTTGATCTACCGTGCCGTCATCAGAAGTTCCCGCCGTTCCGGTCACGGTTATCGGTCGGGGAGTATCGGAAGTTCAAGGTTTGACAAAACCGCGGAACTATGCTACAATAGATATGCCACAGGAGCGATAGATCGGAATTTGCGGAGGAGAAAACAATAATATGGGAGTAGGTATTATCGGTGAGAAAGACGGTTATATAATACGGTCTGCCGAAGCGGAAGACGCGATCGGTTATTATGAACAGAATTACTGTCCTTTGGATAAGGAAACGGCACGATTAACAGGTTGTAAAGAAAAATTTACAAAAGAAGAAGTGGTATCATTTTTTCTGAAATCCATTGGAGAAGAAGACAGGTATTTCTTTTTGATAATCGCGCCTGACGGAGAGATCATAGGCGAAAGCGTAATAAATGAGATCGATAGGGATCTGAGAAGCGCTAATTTCCGAATTGCTATTTTCCGTCAAACGGAAAGAGGAAAAGGTATCGGAACATGGGCAGCGGAAATTACCCGTGATTTTGCTTTTGAGGAATTAAAATTACACCGTTTGGAATTAAATGTTTATTCATTCAATCCAAGAGCCGAAAAAGTATACTTAAAAGCGGGTTTCAGAAGAGAAGGCGTTTTAAGAGACGCCGTTTTGGACGGCGATAAGTATGCGGATGATATTTTGATGTCCATTCTGGAAAGCGAATGGAAAGCACTGAAAAAAGCCGAATAGCGGATTCCGATTTATCGGTCAGGTATATAAAAACGGATAGAGCCGTAAAGCCCTATCCGTTCCCTTTATCAGCTGTCCGATACCGCATGCGGTCAGAAGTTTCCGCCGTTCCAGCCCCAGTTATCGGTCGGGGAATACTTGACATAGATCTTGTCGGCGGGAACCCCCAGTTCCCTGCCGAGGATAGCGCAGACCTCGGACGTAAACTCGTCGTAAGAGGACTTGGACGCGCTGCCGTAAAGGTTCACCTCCACAAACGCGATCTTCTCGGACTTCTCCCCCTTGAAATACAGCGAAACGTTCTTCTCGAAGCCGACCATCAGCCAGTTCTCCGTCTTGCCCACAATGCCTATGGCGCTGCCGAGCGCGGATTTGATGTTCGTCTCCTGCTCCGGAGTGATCTCCGAAGAATACTTTACATTGATAAAAGGCATATCAGCCACCTCCAAAAATTTTGTTATTTATATTCTAGCACATTTTTCTCGGAATTTCAAGATTTATCCTTGAAAAATTGATGATTTTATGTTATAATGAAAATACACAAAAAAATGCCAAGTTTCACCCTTTCCATAAGAGGGTGAGAAAACGGGGCATTGAACTAAGTCCATTCAAATAATGAAAAACTGCCCAAAGAAAGGTGATATCATATGAGCAAAGTATCATGGAAAGGCGGGACGCTTTTAGCTCCCGTGCCCGCCGTGCTGGTGTCCTGCGGGACCATCGAAAAGCCGACCGCGCTGACGATAGCCTGGACGGGGATAATCAGCTCCGACCCACCGAGAACATACATCTCCGTGCGCCCCGAGCGCAATTCCTACGAGATCATCAAGAACTCTGGAGAGTTCGTCATCAATATGCTGCCGTCAAGCTTCGTGAAGACGCTCGATTACTGCGGCATAAAGTCGGGCAAGCATGAGGATAAGCTCGAAAAGCGCAAGCTCACCGCCCTGCCCTGCGAAAAGATCTCCGCGCCGCTCATCGCGCAGAGCAAGATCTCTCTCGAATGTAAGGTAACGGAGATAAAGCCGCTCGGCTCGCATGATATGTTCATAGCGGACATCGTCGCCGTTGACATCGACGACGATCTCATCGACGAGAAAGGTCGGCTGATGATCGAGCAGGCGGGGCTTATGGCTTACGCGCACGGAACTTATTTCGCGCTGGGGAAGAAAATAGGATCGTTCGGGTTCTCCTGCAAGACAAAGCGCGAAAAGGACGTTCACATAAAGAACCACAAGAAGAAGTCCGCTAAATCCAAAGAAAAATCGGATAAGAAGAAGTGATGAGGTCACATTATGGTAAATATAGGAAACGATTGGGACGCGCTGCTCGCCGATGAGTTCAAAAAAGATTATTATCTGGAGCTGCGCAAATTTCTAATAACGGAATATAATACAAGGAACATATTCCCCGATATGAACGATATCTTCAACGCCCTGAGATATACCGCCTACCGCGATGTAAAGGCGGTCATTCTCGGGCAGGATCCATACCCCGGCGCGGGTCAGGCTCACGGGCTGTGCTTCTCCGTGAAGAAGGGCGTGGCTACCCCCAAATCGCTGCAAAACATCTACAAGGAGATAAACAGCGAGCTGGGACTCCCTATCCCGAACCACGGGGAGCTTGTCGAGTGGGCGAAAAGCGGCGTTCTGCTTATGAACACGGTGCTTACCGTTCGCGAGGGAGCGCCGAATTCTCACCGCGGTCACGGCTGGGAGATATTCACCGACCGCGTTATCGAGCTTCTGAACGAGCGCGATACCCCGATAGTGTTCCTGCTGTGGGGCGCTAACGCCCGCGCCAAAACGAAGCTGATAACGAACCCCAAGCACCTCATTTTGCAGTGCGCCCACCCAAGTCCCCTTTCTGCGAGCAGCGGATTTTTCGGCTGCGGACATTTCAAAGCCGCGAATGAGTTCCTTCAAAAGAACGGGATAGAGCCCATCGACTGGCGCATTACATAAACCCTGACCTCAATTCTTGAAAAAGCGTGGTGATCCTATGCTGGAATATTGTGTCTGCCCCAAATGTGAAAAGATGATAATGCTCGACGACGAGTTGGAGAGCGGCTTCTGCTGCTATTGCGGAACGCACATTCTCTATGCCGAGGCTCGTGAGGAGCTGCTGAAGGGACTAAAAAGCGCCATTCCCGACGAGCTTGTAATTGAAGCCGACCTCAACGAGCTTATTGACGAGGACGACGCGGGCGAGGACGTTTACGGAATGTCCGAGTGCCGCGAGGAATGTGGAAAAGGCTCGGAATTTCTCGGGAAGTGGGATTTTGTGGGGGCGTTCAAGGCGTTCTCCAAGGCGCTGGACTGGTATCCCGCCGACTTCGAGAGCCGCTGCGGGCTTATGGTCTCGGGGATCCTCCGACTGAAAGACACCGAGAATTGGGAACGCTATCTCACCGAATGTATAGAACAGATCCGTTCTCAAAGCGACTGGAACATGGCGGGCGCGGCGCTGGAATATACGCTGGGCATAATCAAGAAATTCCTCTCCAAGGGCGGGCGCTATGTCTCGCCGTCCTACACTGTCGGATTTTTCGAGAAGCTCACGCGCAGCTTCCCCGCTTTAAAACAGACCGCCGCCGAAATTCTGGCGCACTGTCTTAATATAGAGAACGCGCCCTTTACCGACGCGGCGCGGCTCGACCACGAAACGACGAAATTCGCCGTCGGGAACGCTCCCGCCGAACCCGACAAAAATCTCAGGCGCGGTATGCTGCTCATTATGCGCTGTCACTGTGATATGCGCGTAAAGGAGTCGCTTTGCAGGGCGCTCTACGTCTACGACAGGACGGTATGGCTTCGCGCGAAGGATATGCAGCGCATAAACGACGCAATAGAATTATGTAATGAGATAACCAACGGCGAGTTCCCGCCCGCGGACGTGAAGCTCGTGCTCAACACGATATACGACTTTCTGATGATGGGCGGTCTTGAACAGAACACCACCGAGCACGAAAAAATACTCTTCCTCTCCACCGTCTACTCCTACGAGCAGATGAAGAGAATGGAACGCTTTTTCAGCGGAAAGCAGTTCTTCAACAAGCTGTTAGCCGAGATCTATCTCAAGAAGAAGGGCGCGTCGCTTATTTCCGAGGAATACAAGCGCATCCAAGCGAAAATAGCTCAGCTTTCGGACTGAACGGCGCTCTCATTTGTTTCGGGGATCTGCGTATCGCTGTTGTCGAACTCTATATCCACGGGACGCGCGATGTCTCCGTGCAGTACATAATCAACGATGAGCGTCACGCCGTTGTCCTCGGGGAAGAACTTTTCCTCGCGGGATATTATCTCGTATTTATCGAAGAAGTTCTCCTCATATGTTTCTCTGCGTTTTGTAAGCTCCGAGATGACCGTCTCGGGGCTTCTTGTTATCTGCTTTTCGGTATAGGCGGTGTATGTCCCCGTCTTGATAAAGAACGGCGTATCGGCGCCGAAGATCTTTACAGGCGAGGTCTCCTCCGAGTAGACGGAGTTTTCGGCGCTTGCTTTCCCCAAAAACAACGGATACACGTCGTCATGATATACGAAATACTTGAAGGTCTTCTTTTCTCCGTCCGCTGTCTGTATTTTTTCTTCATATGGAACAAAGAACTCAGCGCTCTCTTCCCACTCGCCTATTATCTCCGCGTCCGCGCGGACTGTGAGGATATTCCCGCCGCCGTCGGGGAAGATCCCCGAGACCAGCATATCCCCCGTAATGACCCCGCTGCCAGTATCCACGACCGAGGTGCCCGCTCTTACCGTCTGAGAGACTATCATCGCGGGACGATCGGCAATGATATTTCGCGGAGAACTCCCCTCGATCTCGGGCATCTCCGTGCCCTTCTCCACATGAACATTCACGCGGAAGCCCTCGTAGGAAACGTCCACCCACGCGGCGTTTTCGACCTCGAGCATTATCTTGTGTTCAGCCATGGATGTTTGCAGACCCGCGGTCGGCACGCCCTCGCGGATATCGCAGCTGTCGAGTATCTCCATGATCTGCGTCTTGGAAACATCGCCCGTGATGGATATATCCCGCACGCACGTCTGCCACATCGTGAGCATCATGATAAACGCCAAAGCCCCGACGTAAAGCCCCGCCCTTGTGCGGTATCTCGACAAGGTGAAATATAATCCGCGGCGCTTAGCCGCGCTTATTTTTACGCCGTTTTTACGCGCGGCGCGGGCTGTCTTGTAATAATCGAACGGAGATACCATACCCGTTATCCCCACCTCGGAAAGGCGAACGTTCCGCACGGGGATACCGCTCTCCAACAGCTCGGAGATCATCTTCTCGCGATAGCCGCCCACGCCCGAAAATTCCACATAACCAAAAAGTAAACCGCTTTTTTTACCGCTCATGCGATCCCCACCCTTTAAGTTTCATCGAATGTCAAAGAATGTATCCGCCCCGTGACTTTGACGCTGCCCACACCGAAATTCTCCAGCATAAGCGGCGTTCCCGAAATGTTGATATCAAAGCCGCAGACGGAGAGTATCACAAAATTCTCGTCGCAGCTTTTCACGCAGCGGCAATTCTCCACGCGGATCTCGGAATTCTCCGGGGCGCGCCCGTCCGTCGTAATGGTGATGGTGCATTTTCTTTGCGCCTGTTCTTCTATCTCGATAAGCTTCTCGCGAATTCCCATAAGATCACTTCCATTTTCAATATCTATCGGTTTATTATATGCGCGGGATTTTTTAATAAGAACAAGCCTGTGTACTAACTATGCGATTTATGAGATTTAATAAAAATATATCGTTTTTCGATAATTTTCTATTGACAAACGGGAAATAATATGTTATACTGTAGAAGATAAAGAAATTTTCAAAATATGTCGGAGGTTCGTTATGTGGAATAAAGACAAGTCCATAATTTTATCGCAGATACTTATAAAGATCTGCTATGCGCTCGTCCTCGCCTGCTGTATCGCCGCGCCGTGGATAGTGCGCTATTATGACGATCAGATAACCGCGGCGGGCGCTTCAAGCGTTTACACGCCGCTTCTGATAACGCTCTACTGCTGTGTTCCGCCCGCTGTAACGGCGCTTATCTGTCTCGACATTCTTCTGCGGAATATACGCCGCGGCAGCGCGTTTATCGAACAGAACGTCAATATGCTGAGGATCATTTCGTACTGCTGCTTTTGTGTGGCGGTTATCTTCATCTATTTCTCGATATTGAGAGTTTTCGGGTTCGCGATAGTGTTTGCTGCCGCTTTTTTCGGAATAATTCTCCGCGTAGTGAAAAACTGCTTTCAGCAGGCGATCGCCATCCGAGAAGAGAACGACTTTACGATCTGAGGGGTGGAGGATATGATCATTGTAAATCTTGACGTGATAATGGCAAAACGGAAGATCTCCTCAAACGAGCTTGCGGAGCTTGTCGGAATAACCCCCGCTAACCTCTCGATACTCAAAACGGGCAAAGCCAAGGCTATCCGCTTTTCGACGCTTGACAAGCTCTGCGAGGCTCTTAACTGTCAGCCCGCGGATATTCTCGAATATAAGGGCAAGGAGGAATGACGTTATGGAAAACGATAATATTTACCTTAATACACAAAATACACAAGCCGAACAGCCGACGTCACGATCAAAGGAGCAGCCACAAATCCCGCTGCGCGAATCTGTGTTCGCGTGGGTCGCGTTCGCGCTGGGATTTATTTTTACGCACTTTGCGGCACCCTATTTCGGCGGCGTATGGGGCGGGATATTCTGGGCGGCTTTCGGCGTTCTTATCGCGGTCTACGCCAAGAAGAGCGGCATAGCGCTCACTAAATTCCACGTTGTGATGCTCTTGGCGGCGGAGCTGTTCTGCCTTGTGCCGCTGTTCTCGGCTAACAGGTTCATAAACTTTCTGGCGGCTTGCTATTCGTTCGCGCTGTACTTCTACCTCTTAAGCGTTGTATCGGGCGCTGACGCGTTCGGGCGGCACTTTGCCGGCGATTTTTTCAAATCGCTGCTGATACGCCCATTAGGGGAGCTTTTCAGGCAGCCCGTTTTCGCGTTCTCGATATTCAAGGGAAAAGGGCGCTCTAAAAATATCCTTTACGCAATCATCGGGATCATCATCGCCATTCCGCTGACTATCGTGGTCATGACGCTGCTTATGTCCTCGGACGACACGTTCAATAACATCATGAACGGGTTCGCGGAATTCCTGCCCGATCTCTCGTTTACTCTTATCGGCGAGATACTGCTTGCCGTGCCTGTCGCTATGTATATCTTCGGGGCGCTGTCCTCCGTGAAAAAGCCCGCGGCGGAGCATTTCGGCGCCCCCGAATACCGCTTTCTGCCGCCTGTTGTCTCGTATTTCGCGGTAAGCCCCATCTGCGTTTTCTATTTCTTTTACATCATCGTTCAGATCGGGAATATTTCTCAAGTCCTTGGCGGGAACGGGGAGATAAGTTACTCCGACTTCGCTCGGAAGGGATTTTTCGAGCTGTGCGCCATAGCCGTGATCAACCTCGCTGTGATAGTGCTGATACAGACGTTCTCCAAAAGAAGCGCGGACGACAAAATGCCAAAGGCAATGCGCGTTTACGGCGTTGTGCTGTCGGCTCTGACGCTCGAAATAATAGCCACGGCGCTTATAAAAATGTTTATGTATATCAATGAATATGGCATGACGCTTATGAGAACGTACACCTCGTGGTTTATGATCCTGCTGGCGGCGATCTTTATTCTGCTGATCGTTTTTCAGTTCCGCGACTATAAGGTATGGAAGGCGCTCTTCGCGGCGTTTACCGTGCTTTTCACCGTCCTCTGCTTCGGGAACTTCGAGGGGAACATAGCAGCCTATAATATCGGCGCGTACAGGAGCGGAGCGCTCAAGACGCTCGACGTTGATCAGTTCTCCGACGAGCTGGGCACGGCGGCGGTCGCTCCCGCGTATGAGCTTTACAAGAGCTGTGATGACGAGCGTATCAAGGAGGAGCTGAGGGCGTTTATCGAGAACGAAAACGACTATGACGAGACGCAGCCGCGCTTCGCGTATTTCAGCATACCGCGGGCTATGGCGCAAAGGGCGTTTAACGAAATGGGGCAGGACGCAGCGTATGACGGCTTTAAAGTCATCCTCCGCGTGGAAGGCTCCGACGTGCTCAGTGTCACCGCCGAATACTCTCTCGGCGGAGAGCCGATGGGCGGGCAGGAGAACGCCTACGCCGACGGCGGCGCGATCATTAAAGGCGATGAATTGGTCTTCAAATACACGGAAAGAAGCTTTAAAGACCCCGACAAGCTCTCACAGGAAGCCTTCGGGATATTCTTTATCGTTAAAAACATTCGCGGCGAGGAATCCATTATTCCGATAAAGGACCGGAAAGCGGAATTCGGCGAAGAATATCATTTGATTTTAAAAGCGGGATCGGAGGGCTATTATATCGAGTGATTGACTTTTCCCACCAAATATGCTATAATATTTGTATATTTTTATTGAAAGAGTTGATCATCTTGGCAAAAAGCAGAACAGTCTTTATTTGCGGCGAGTGCGGGAACGAGACCTCGAAGTGGAACGGCAAATGCCCCGCCTGCGGCGCGTGGAATTCGCTTGTGGAAAGCGAACCCGTCACGGTCGTCAGCGGCAAATCAGCGCCCGTCGGAAAATTCGAGTATTCGCGCATAACCGAGATAAGCTACGAGGACGAGACGCGCTACAATACGGGGATATCCGAGCTTGACCGCGTGCTCGGCGGCGGGCTCGTTAAAGGCTCGCTGGTGCTTATAGGCGGCGACCCCGGTATCGGCAAATCCACGCTGCTGCTGCAGATATGCGGGCATATGGGTGAAGATCACACTATTCTCTATGTTTCGGGCGAGGAGAGCGAACGGCAGATAAAGCTTCGCGCGGAGCGTCTCGGCGTGGCGTGCGATAATCTGTTCCTCGCGTCCAACAACAATTGCGAGAGCATTATAAAAGCGGTCTGCGAGAACAAGCCCGAGGTCGTGATAATCGACTCTATACAGACGATCACGTCAAGCGCGATAAACTCTATGGCGGGTAGCATCGTGCAGGTGCGCGAGTGCACGGGCGCGTTTATGAGAATGGCGAAATCCGAGGAGATACCCGTGTTTATCGTCTCTCACGTCAACAAGGACGGCGGCATAGCGGGTCCCAAAATTATGGAGCATATCGTGGATACGGTGCTGTACTTCGAGGGCGACAAGCAAATGTCGTTTCGTATTCTCCGCGCTATTAAGAACCGTTTCGGCTCGACCAACGAGATCGGCGTGTTCAAGATGGACGACGACGGGCTAAGTCAGGTGGAGAACCCCTCGGAGATGATGCTGTCGGGGCGGCTCGCCAATGTCTCGGGCAGCGCGGTCGTGTGCTCTATGGAGGGAACGCGCCCCATTCTCGCGGAGGTTCAGGCGCTTGTCACGAAGTCGAGCTTTTCCGCGCCGCGCCGTGTGGCGACGGGGTTCGACTACAACAGGCTCTATATGATACTGGCGGTATTGGAAAAGCGGCTGGGGCTGGCGCTCGGGGGGCTTGACGTATACGTCAACATAGTCGGCGGGCTTAGGATAGACGAGCCCGCCGCCGACCTCGCGGTAGCTATGGCGCTGTATTCCGCGCTGTTCGATAAGGTGATACCGTCCGACCTTATGGTGTTCGGGGAAGTGGGTCTCGGCGGCGAGATACGCTCGGTCTCTCACGTAAGGGAACGCGTCAAGGAGGGCGCTCGGCTGGGGTTCACAAAATGCGTCATCCCTAAGCACTCGTTCTCCGCGCTCTCCAAAAGCGAGGACTACGGTATCAAGATAATCGGCGCTGATACACTGGCGGGGGCGTTCCGCGCGATAGCTGCCGATAAAAAGGACGATAACAAGTGAAGCGGTCGGTCTGCGCTTTGATATTCACGGCGGTGCTGATCGTCGAGATACTTATAGCGGTGTTCGTTCATGACGCTTTTGTGCGCCCCTATCTCGGAGATGTTCTCGCGGTGGTGTGCGTCTACTTCGCGGCGCGGTGCGTGTTCCTCAAAAAGCCGCGGTATTTGTCGATATTCGTGACGCTCTTCGCTTTTCTCGTGGAACTTATCCAGCTGACCCCGCTCTCGGAGCTCTTCGGGAGCGGCTCGGTGTTCTCCGTGATCGTCGGCGGGACGTTCGACCTTAAAGATCTGCTGTGCTATTCCATAGGCGGCGCGGCGTGTTTTCTTCTTGACAAAAAATTATTCTCAAAAAATTGAAACGTTTTCGGGAATTCCGTGTATATAGGGTTGAGAGAGCAAAAAAGCTCTCCCGACTGCGCAGTAATAACGGAGGATCGCTGATGGATCGGCATAATGAAAAGCGCCTGACCGCGGAGCTGAAAAAAGGCAGCACCGCGGCGCTGAATGAAATAATGGACGGGCTTTCGGGCTACGTGTGCACCGTGGTGAGGAACTTCTCACGCGGCACGCTATCCGAGGACGAGATAGACGAGCTTGCGGTCGACGTTTTCTTTAAATTATGGCAGAACCGCGAAAGGCTCGATGAGGAGATAGGACTTCGCGCGTACCTTTCGGCAACGGCACGAAACGCGGTGAAAAACCGCTTCCGCGATATGCCCGAAATATCGTTGCCGCCCGAGGATATATCCGAGCTGGAGCTCTCCGACGGTAGTTCCGTCGAGGAACAAGCGGAGCTGAACGAAGCCATGCGGTGCTTAGACGAGGGGCTGCAAACGCTCCCCGAGCGTGAGCGCGAGGTGTTCTCGCGGTTCTACTTCTTCGGGGAACGCTCGCCCGACATCGCGGCGGCAATGGATATGCCCGAGGCAACGGTT
>CAYPWI010000024.1:0-12682 GCA_964414395.1 uncultured Ruminococcus sp. | reverse complement strand
CTGCTGGTGCATCTGCTCACGGGTGAACTCGCCACGCTTCTGTGTCTTGCCCTGTCCCTTGCCGACATACTCCGAAAATGCTCTCTTGAAATCCTCTGTTTTGGCAGCGGAAAAGAAAACATGATAGGTAGGCGGTTCGGTGCTTTTATCTCTTTTCAGGGCAAAATCCACATCATACTTCCGTGCGGTTTTCAGAAAATCCCCGATATTTCGGTCTGAAACCTCAATGCTGTCGAGCTTGGACGGGGACTTAGCCTGCAACTGCTTGTAGGTCATTCGTCCCTTTTTCTCAGCCTTGCCCGACAAAAACTCCTGCAATGCCGATTTCAACACATCGGCGGTCATTTTCTCTGCCTTGATCGAAATGTCGATGGTTTTCTTCGCACCGTTCTCATAGTCGGACGGCATTACTCATCACCGCCAGACTTGATCTCATAGACCGCATAGGCTTCACGGTTCAGCCATTCATAGAGGTCTTTGAGTGCAGCTTCTGCTGCTTCGGGTGTTTTGTAGTTACCCATAGGAATCTGATTACCGCTGGTATCAGTGCCGATCATTTCATAATCGGGAGTGATAATACCATTCTCGTCCGGCTCTGCATCTTCCCAATTTGTGATAACGCCGATCCTGACAAGATTATCATAATTCAGAAACTCACCGTACTGCGTAGCGATAGTCTTAGCCATGATTTTTCACCTCTTTCCGTAAAAGCTCATGGAGCTTGTTGTGATATTCCTCCTGAAGCCCGTCATAATAAGAAAACATGGTGTTAAGCGTTTTTCTGTCTATCCTGTCACCAAGCATATCCATGACGATTGCTTCAAATTCGCTGTGAAAGCTGTAAAATAGGTCGTTTACTGCCTTTTCTACGTCCACAGACTTTTCAGGCATAGGGGCAAAATAACCGAATGTCTCCCAAACGAGCTTGTCAGGGCATAAATATCGGTACTGATTACCCTTATCGGATTTTACAGCGATACCGAAATGCATAATATCCTCACGAAGAACACGCTTGAGAAATCGCTCACTTTTCCCGGTAGCCTTAGCGATCTCGCTGATCGGTACATCTCTGCCCGTAAACCTGGGGATTATTTCAGCGATGATCGTTATTTCTGATGCAATCATACGCACCACCTCCTGTATTTATGGTCAGACAGCGTAGCCGAAATCTCTTGCCACAGCCTGAACAGCCCATCGGCTTTCGCAGCCTTCGTTGAAGTGATATGTCAGAACCTCGTTGTAGAGGGAACTGATGAAATATCTGCGGAAATCCTTGATATTATCGACCTGAGCCATTTTTACAAGAACGCTCTCGACCATGTAGATATTTGCTTGGAGCATCTTGGACTTTATCACGCTTCTGGGGAAACTTGTACCTCTGAGTGTGGTGTACGGCAGAGGGGAGCAGATCTCGTCAACGATAAAGCCGACGATATTATCTGCTTCTGCATAGCCGTCCCGACCGTCAGCGGTCAGCCAGTCTCCGAGATAGCCGTAGTCGATATTCTGTTTCACGACTTCCGTGTAATACTCAACTTCTTCTGCGTTATATCCCTCATTCTTCTTTTCAACATTTCCACCGTTGAAAACTTGTGAAATTCCCGCAGAAGGAATGATAGAGGATTTATCGCTCAGTAATTGATTTTTCTGTATTGTATTGTTGTTATTATATTGTCCCTGATTTTCAGACAGCGGACTTTCAGCAGGCGGATTGTCCGGATACGGGTTTTCCACCCTCTGTTTTTCACCTGAAGAAGAAACAGCAGCTTTCGCCCGTCCGCCTTCACGGATCGTGATCGCCTTACGTCTGGTCTCTGCATCAAGCTCATCAGCTTCTTCCTTGCTGACAGGAACATCGAAAAAGCTGTATACATACTCAAAGCAGTTATGAATACTCTCATTAGAGAGAAGCTGAGTGCGAACAAGGTATCCCATATCAATGAGCTTGTTCACAGCGTTATGAACCGCTGTCTTGCCCTCTTTGCATATCGCTTTCAGTCCCGACATGGAGAAATGCCAGTAGTCAGGCAGAGAAAGCACTTTGAGAAGAAAGCCGAGGAGCTTATTCGGAATTTCCTTGTTCCGCAGGAGCTTGCTGCTGATCATAGTATAGTTATCAGTTTTCTTGACACGGTTCAGCACAGCATTCTCGACCATGAATGTTTCAAGTTCATAATCATACTGCGGGATAGAAGTATCCCTTGCAGAATACTCATAGAAACTGTAAAGCGGCTGTATCCTGCCGGTAGATGATTCATTCGGCATAAGCGTTTTTATTTCCAAATAGCCCCATTCTTTCAGTTCTGAAAGAGCGGTGTCGATAGCAGTTTCTCCGTCAGGACATATTGCAATAAGTCCAGCCTTAGAGAAATTCCATTCATGGGGAAAATCCATTACTCTTGCAAGCAGACCAATCGCGCTCCAACTGAGATTGGTAGACCGCACGAAGCAGTTGCTCAGAACGGCATAACCGCTGAATTTATGTATCTCGCAGACGGTATCGTCCACGGTTTTCTTTTTCCTGTTATGCTTGTCCATTTCCATTCCTCCCTCAGCTTATCTGCCGTACACAAATTCCATGTTCGCTATGTACAGCTTATTTACCGCATAAACACAGCCATACGGCTTATCCACTTTCAGGAGAAACTTTCTGCCGTTCAGCTCAGATACAGCATTTTTGATCTCATCACGGGTGAACTTCGACAGCTCATCGTGGTCACACAGTTCATCGACAGTGGAATAATCCTTTTCGACCTTGTTGAGCATTACGGTAAGAACCGGAACACAAGCCTTAGCATCGAAGTTGTAGTTTACCCTCGGTAAGCTGATTCTTGTAGGGTTTGGCATAGAAAAACCTCCTTGACATAGTTCATCTGAAATAAAAAATCGCTCCTCATTGCTGAGAAGCGATGTACGGTATTCAATTTTGGGCATAAAAATAGCGGACAGCGCTTCTGTTATGAAACACCGTCCGCTTTTGTCCATTATCCAGTTTGATTTGTCAACAGGCTTTCTACCGTTTTAAGGCTGTTTTCGGCTTCTACCAAGTTTCTACCAACTTTTATCCAGTTGGTTTTCTACCGAGTTTCTACCAGAATTCTTCAAACTGCTTGTATTTTCAGAACAGCGCTGTTACGCTGTTTTTGGGCTTTCTACCACCAAAAAGCCCCATGGAATCGGAGTTTTAGTGTGACTCAGTGTGACACGGTGGTACTCAGTGTGAAATTGGTTTGGTAATACCATATTTGACCGAAGCCGTCAATAATTGCCGCCGATAATTTATTTATTTTGCCGTTTTGGGTCAGATAATGGGAGCTTGGGCTGAAAACCGCCTTGACAATATCCCCGACCGATGTTATAATATAAAATAAGATACAAATATAATTGACTATCGTGACCGAAAGGTCTTTTTATTACATGACGTGCCGCGGAACGTATCGGGGCGGCAAAGGGGTGACGTGAATGTTTTCGTATAATTTGATAATTTCCGAAGCGCTTATCTTCGCGATGTATATCTTCATATGCCTGACGCTTTTAAAGCCGAGGGGTACTTATAAGACCAGGGCGCTGGCGTGCGGCGTCACCGTGCTCTGCTCCTGTGCCGCGGCGGCGGTGATATCGGTCTTAAACGGCGTTCTGACGGCGATGACGCTGCCGGCGCTCTTCGCGTATCTGCCGTTTTCCGTCTGCGTGTACATATTCTCCGAGGAAGGCTTGTTTGAAACGGCGGCGGCTTGCTCTGTGGGCGTGCTGTGTTCGCTTATCGTGAAGACCGTAAAGAAGCTTTTGACCAACTTTATCGGGAACGATATCGCGCTGGTGATCCTGACCGCCCTGCTTTGCGCCGCGTGCGCGTTCGTGGTGCATAAATCCCTCAGAAAGACATTCTCCGCCGTGAGCCTTTCCGGCAACCGCACGCTGGTGATCGTCCCCATATCGACGGTGTTTTTGGCAATGTTTTACAATCTCAACACCACCAACAGCACGGCTGTCTCGGTGGTGACGCTTATCCTCGCGGTTTCGCTCTTCGCGACCGCTTCAAGGCTTTTCGCCTATTCGGAAAAGATAGCGGGAGCCTGCGAAAATGAAAAGCGGCTCGCCGAGAGCCTTGAGATGCAGCGAAAGAACTTCGAGCAGATCTCGCAGAGCGTGGACGCGGGGCGGATATACCGCCACGATATGCGGCATCATCTTAGGGTGATAAGCGGTATGGCGCAGCAGAATAATTCCACGGAGATCACGGAATATATCGATAAGCTTAACGAGAGCGCGGAGTTCGGAGCGGCGCAGACGGTCTGCCAAAACCCCGCCGTGAACGCCGTGCTGTGGGAATACATAAACCGCGCCGAGAAGCTGGGCTGCAAGACGGAATACAATATCCTTATCCCAAAGGAACTGCCGTTTGATATCCCCGACGTCTGCGTCATCATCTCCAACGCGCTGGATAACGCGCTTAAGGCGTGCGTCCAATGTTCCGATGAGAGATATATCAACATCTCGGCAGATCTGTCTGACGACAGGAAGCTCAAGGTCATCGTGAGGAATTCTTGTGACGGCGCGGTAAAGCTCGGCGAAGACGGGCTGCCCGTAATTACGGAGAAGAACGACAGTCACGGGCTGGGGCTCCGCGGGGTGAAGAAGACCGTCGAGAAATACAACGGCTTTGTAAACTGCGCCTGTGAGAACGGCGAGTTCGTGTTCTGCGCGGAGATCTTCCGCGACCCCGAGGGCGCGAACGCGGGGGGCGGCGGGAGCAAGCGTTCTCGCGCGGGTTCAAAGGCGCTGCCCGCGGTCATTGCGGCTGTAGCCTGTGCTGTAGTCATTCCCGCGATCTCGCCCGTGACCGCTCAGGCGTTTTCCGATGTGTTCTCCGTGAAAGTCAGGACGCTTGATTTCAGCTTTGGCGGGACCGAGTTGAATATGGAGTTCCCGCAGTTTACGGGAGAGGGAGCCGATCAGATCAACCAAACTGTGGACGGGTATATCGACGAGGCTAAGAAGCTGTTCCGGACATATGTGCTTCAGAAATACGAGGGCTATGTCGCGGAGGAAGGCGGGTATGTGGTCTACGAGGACGGCGACAGGTATCTGTCCGTGCGCTTTTACGCGACGCTCAACGTTGGCGGCTCTATGGACTATTCGCGCTGTATCACTATAGACAAGAAGACCCGTAAGGAGATAGCGCTCGCCGATCTTTTTGATGAAGAGCGCGACTATATAAGCGAGATAAGCGCCGAGGTGACGCGGCAGATGGAGCTGCGCACCGAGGAAGGGCACAAATATTTCATTCCGGGCGGGATATGGACTGACGAGGAATGTTTCAAGACCATAACGCCAGATCAGCAGTTCTACATCGCCCCCGACGGGCGGCTGGTGATCGTCTTTGACGAATACACCGTAGCGCCGGGAAGCGAGGGCGCACCCGAATTCATTATGCCGCTGTCTGTTTACGGAGAATAAAGATCGAGCGCGGCGCGGGGGAGTGAGCTTTTTTGAAATACAAATATGTCGAGAATGAAAAATTCAAGAAGGAAAAGCTCCGCCTTGTGACCGACGAGGACGGACGCTTGTTCGTGAGGAAAAACGTACATATCAACGGCGCTTTGGCTGAAAAGCTCTTTGCGCTGTCCTGTCCGTATATCGTGAAGCTCATCGAGATGGGTGAGGACGACGACGGCGAATACGTTATCGAGGAGTATATAGACGGCAGCGCGGCTTCGGAGCGTTCCTTCACCAAGAAGCAAGCCGTAAAGGCTTTGAAGGAGCTGTGCGATGCTTTAAAGGCGCTTCACGCGGAGAAGATCGTTCACCGCGACATAAAGCCGTCAAATATCCTCGTCACTGAGGACGGGCATATCAAGCTGATAGACTTTGACGCGTCGCGCGTGGAGAAGACCGTCAAAGACCGCGATACCGAGATACTCGGCACTAACGGCTTCGCGCCGCCCGAGCAGTTTGGGTTTTCGCAGACCGACAGCCGTTCGGATATTTACGCGTTCGGCGTGACTATGGAGCTGCTTCTCGGGGAAAACTCCGCCCCGTTTATGGGGATCATCAAAAAGTGCAAGGCGCTCGACCCGGGCGACCGCTACGACAGTATCTCCGATGTGAAGACCGCGATAAGGTTCGCGGAGCTCAAAAGATTTGCCGCATTTCCGGTCTCGGCGGCGGTGATAGCGGTGTTTACCGTGATATTGTCCGCGGCGGTCAGCCGTCAGGGGCTCGCGAACGACATAGAGAACACGTATCCCGAGGGCGGGGAGAGCGTTTCCGCTTCTTATTCGGCTGCGCCGTCCTCGGTTTCCTCGCCGCAAAGCGAGCACAGCAGCGGCGGTTCCGCGCAAAGCAGCGAAACGCCGCGGAGCACAGCGGTCACGCAAAGCTCGTCTGTTCCTCAAAGCACAGCGGTCGCGCAAAGCTCATCCGTTCCCCAAAGCACATCGGAACCGCAGAGCGCGTCGGTTTCGGAAAGTATGTCGGTTCCCGAAAGCAGCCGTCCGACGCAGTCCATGGAGAGCGGAAGTCCTTCGGCTATTACCCCGAATGGCTTCGACAAGTTTTACACTACGATAAAGAACGAGCGGGGCTATTATAATGATATCGGCGAGTATTCCTTTACCGATGATCCTTCGCTCCATGGCCGGTGGAGGACGATCGGCGTGGTCGACGCTGCCGATCTTGCCTCGTTTCTGGACGGAAGAACAGAACCGGTGTACATCGGCGATGATACCTTTGTTCCGTGGCTGCTGAGGGTCGATCTCATTGCGGACGGCTCCGCCGCGATAAACGCGTTATACACGGTGAATTGGACAAAGGGATTTTTGATCCACAGTATTGATTCCAATAGGCTCGTATCCGAGATGTTTACGGTGAGCATCGCCGGCACGCGGTATCTGCTGATAGAAAACAAAGCCGGTGGTTATATTAAACGCGGGCTTGTGGAGGGTTATTTTGTCCTCACGCCCATGGATAATATGTCCCCGTCGGACTCATCCTCGGAATCGTCCGTTCCGCCGCAGAACGACTTTTATATAACGACACAGAACGAGAACGGCGAATACGTGGACAGCTGTGATTATGTTTTCACCGACGCTCCCGGTATCCGCGGAAAATGGGAAACAGTGGGATCGATAAAAGCTGTCTTGTATGATGATTGGCTGCGCGGAAAAGCGGCAATGCGGTCTCCAACCGATTCGTGGCTGAAGGAACTTGATCTGATGCCGGGAGGCGTCGGCGCGATCAACAACACTATGAGGGATGCTGAGTGGACCGACGGCTACCTTATCCGCCCCAATAACGGCAAAGTAAGCGCGATGTCTCTCGTCACGGTCAACGGCAAGGAATATCTCACAATCGAGAACAAAAACGGAGACTACACACGAACCGGAAAGGTACCGTCCTACTTTATTATGAGCCGCAAAAGCGGCTGAGACGATCTGATACTAATTCTCAATTAAAATAGGACAAAACTATTTAGTACGCCGACCGCGACGAGCCGTCAATATGATTTTTACCCTGCCAAGGGTAAAAACAAGCTGACGGCTAATCCACGCCGAGCGGACTAAAAAGTTTTGTCAGCTTAGTATAAAATGATCGAATAACTATGCTCCCTTCGGCAGATAGCCGGAGGAAGCGTTTTTTTGTTTTCGAGAAGATATTTCCCTGCTATTCGGCTGATGTCAATTAAGTGATTTTTTCGTCGATTAAGTGACATTTATAGTAAATTTCCGAGAATAATGCTATAATACAGTTGATCGGTTTGTAAGAACTCATTCTTATGTGAGTGCTTCGGCACACCGCGCGGCGGAACTACGTTTTTCGAGCTTCCCACTCGTAAGCGGCAGCGGATCCCCGTGACCGAACCCCTTTCGGGCACGGGGCAAGTTCCGTGTTTTTTGCAGACCGAAAAATTATTTGCAATAATATCAAAAAAACTATGTTATAGCGGGGGTGCTTTATGAGGATCTATAAGACATTCAAAGCCAAGCTGCTGGTTAGAATATTGTCTGTCGTTGTTCTGGGCGTTGTCGTGATAGGATTTCTGGGGAGCTATCTGAACTTCCGAAGTACGCAGAATACGCTCGTTTCCACGCTTTCACAGGTGGCTCAGCAGGCGAGCGTCCGCCTTGAGAACCGATTGTGGCGCTACGTCTCGACGGTCAAGGAGGTCGGAATGGATCCGCGAATGGGCGAGGAATATTCCGTCGCGGAAAAGCTCGAGCTCCTTCAGGAGAGAGCCGACACTTACGGCTTCGCCGAACGCGGATATATCGACAAGGACGGCTGGGGCTATGAGACCCTTGACGACGTTATAGACTACAGACAGGATCACTGCTACATAAAGGGTATGCAGAACATAGATTTCGTGTTCGGTCCGCAGATGGTCGGCGATCGTCCGATCATCTACTTCTGCGCGCCTATCAAGAAGGGCGGCGTGAACAACGGCGAGCTTATAGGCGTGGTCTATTTCGGGATAGACGGGCATATGCTCCGCGATATCATCGATGAGATCCATGTCGGCAACACGGGCGATACCTATATCATGGACGAGAACGGCACATACATCGCCCACATGGATCAGACCTTAGTCGACGCGGGCATGAATAACGTCAATCACACCCATTCAAGCAACGCCGAGTATGACTGCCTGAGCGAACTTGAGGCAAAAGCTATCGCGTTCGCAAATGATACGGATACCATCTGCGAGGACGTAAACGGCGGCGGGAACAACAGATATGTCGCGTTCTCGCGCGTCGGCGGCACGGACGGCTGGGTGGTCGGCGTTACCGCGGGCACTGCCGAATGGATGGGCGAGACGTTCACCGCTATGATAATCACGATCATAGTGAGCGTGATTGTTATATTGCTTGCCGTTTCCATCTGCACATTCACGGCGAACGGCATCGCGAAGCCGATCAGAAAGACCGTTGAGGCTATGGATCAGGTCGCGGCGGGTCATCTGGGCGTTTCGATAGAGCACACGTCCGACGACGAGACGGGCAAGCTCGCCGATTCCATCAATACGACGATTACTTCTCTCAGAGGATATGTCTCCGAGGTCTCGCGGCTGTGCAAGCAGCTGGCGGAGGGAAATTTCAATATCAAGAGGCAGATAGAGTTCAACGGGGATTTTTCGAGCATCATAGAGGCTTTGGACGATCTCGCGTTCAATCTCTCCGACACCATGGAGCAGATCGATGTTTCGGCGGCTAATGTAAATAAAGGCGCTTCGCAGATCTCCGACGGAGCATCCTCGCTCGCGGAGGGCGCTGTGGAGCAGTCCAACTCCGTGCAGGAGCTTGCCGAGATCATCACTACTTTAAAGACCAAGGTCGATACGAACGCCCAAAACGCCGAGGAAGCCAACCGCAAGGCAAATCAGACGGGCGAGAAGATGGCGCTTTCCAACAAGCATATGAAGGAAGTCGTCGAGGCGATGAACAATATCTCCGACAAGTCGAAGGAGATCTCCAACATCATCAAGACGATCGAGGACATAGCGTTCCAGACCAATATCCTCGCTTTGAACGCCGCTATCGAGGCGGCGAGAGCAGGCGCGGCGGGCAAGGGCTTCGCCGTTGTCGCGGACGAGGTGAGGAACCTCGCTTCCAAGTCGGCAGAGGCTGCCACCAACACCACCGAGCTTATACAGCAGAGCATACAGGCGGTTGAAAGCGGCTCGCAGATCGTCGAAGAGACCGCCGACGCGCTCAACGCTTCCGTCGACGTTACCAATCAGACCATTATGCTGATAAACGACATCTGGGCGGCTTCCACCGAACAGGCGTCGATGATTGAGCAGGCGAATTCGGGCGTAGACAGGATCTATTCCGTTGTACAGACCAACTCCGCCACAGCTCAGGAGTCCGCGGCTTCCTCCGAGGAGCTCAACGGACAGGCTTCAACGCTTGAGACGCTTACGAGCAAGTTCGTTCTCAAGAAGAGAAACAGGTAAAAGCTGTTTCATAATATCGATATCCTCTTCCTTTTCATTTTTGAGCGTTCCCTCGGATACGAGCGGCGTGAGCCGTTTGTTTTCGGGGGAACACTGTTTTATGTCAAATAAGTGATTTTTTCGTCGATTAAGTGCAAAACGTTGAAATTTCCCGCAAAAAGTGGTATACTAAAATTGCCTTAGGGCGGGGAGATCGTGATTTAGATATTCTACCTCACTTCCTCTAACCGATCCGACCCGAGGCAAAATACCTCCGGCTCCGGCAGTTCCTGTCGGAGCCATTTGCTTTTTGAACGCAGATGAACGGTCATTGCCGGACTATAGCGGAAAATAAACAAAGCCTATTGACACAGCCGATAATATAGTGTATAATTTAAATCAGATGCGGGAAACCGAAGAAACTTGTATCAAAATAACAAATAAGGAGTAAGCTTATGAACAACGACCAGCTGAACATCGCTCAGTCCGCTCTTATCGAGTGGCTTAAGGGGCGCGAGGAAATGAACGGCAAAGCTCCCGTAAAGATCGAATACGCTTTCGCGATACGTGACGAGGAGCTGCAAAACCGCATATTCTTCGTCTTTAAATTCAAGAAAAGCGCTTTGGGCAAGTGGATAATAGGTATCGCGGGCGGCTTCCCCGACGAACAGAGCACGGAGTGTTCGCATATATTCAGCGGCTTTGACGACTTCCCAAAGGACAGGGACGAGGCTATAGAGCTGGCGTTCAAGATGGCGGGATTTATTATACAGTTTACCGAAAGGCAGAATTTTGAGCCTTTCTTCAAGAAAAACCTGAAATACATAAGCAATACCGAGCTTGACGCGGAGAAGCTTTCGCGGCAGTTCGTGAAGACCGAGCACAGGTTCTTCCTCACGATCGGCACGGCGGATATCCCGAGCGGACGGGTAATGGTCGCCGACCCGCTGTGTTATATGGCGGGGGAACACGTTATAGCGCCCGTTCTCGAAAAGGAGATCCCGAGCGGCAGCTACCCCGTGGAGATATCGCTCTACCGCGATATGTTCCTTGGGGTTAGGATATGCACGGCGCGCCTTAAGATCAAGGACACCGCCGCTGTGAGGTACGAGTGCGCGGGACCCGTGCCCGAGACGGCGGCGTTCAAGGCGTCTGACGGCGTTATGAGCGGCTTCCCCGTGGACGCGGGCATGATGTGCTTTATGGACGCGAAGGGCGCGAAGGATTACGAGCGGTTCCTTCTCGACTGGCACAAGAAAAATCCCGGCAAGAACCACTATGACGACTATTTCGCGGCGTTCTTCGCGGAGAGCGACAAGAAGCTGCCGCAATATCAGCGTGAGGGCGGGGATTTTATCGAGTGGAAGAACCCGCTTAACGATCAGCGCACGGTAATGGCTTCGTCGGGGCTCGGCGACGGGTTTTATCAATGCTTTTGGGGCGTTGACGAGAGCGGTGATATCTGCGAGCTGGCGGTGCCGATGGTAGATCCCGACATATTCGAGAAATAAAATCAAGCGGTCATTTTCCGTTTCGGAGAATGACCGCTTTATAATGCCTGCGCTTATCTCACGGGAGTCAGCACGCCCTTGTCCATCTCGGAGACGGTGTCGCACAGCACGTCTATGTCCTCCGCGGAGTGCGACGCGATCAGGATCGTCTTGCCCTGCTCTTTCAGATCGAGCAAATACTTTCGCATATCCTTTACGCCGTCCTTGTCGAGACCGTTCATCGGCTCGTCGAGGATAAGCAGCTCGGGGTCTTCCATTATCGCCTGAGCAAGCCCCAGACGCTGGCGCATACCGAGCGAGTATTTGCCGACGTGCTTCTTGTCGTCGGGGTCTAAGCCGACGCTTTTTATCGCGTTTCTTATTTCTTCTTTTCCTATCTTGTTTTTGATCTTCGCTAAGAATTTCAGATTATTATATCCCGAATAATTCGGGAGAAAGCCCGGGGTCTCGATTATCACTCCGATGTTTGAGGGAATGTCAACATCTTTTCCGATGATCTTATCATTGACGCGAATTTCTCCCGTCTTGTAAGGAACTATCCCGCATATGCACTTCATAAGCATGGTTTTTCCGCTTCCGTTTCTGCCGATAAGACCGTGGACTTTTCCCTTTTCAAAATCGACGGTTATATTATCAAGGACTGTCACGTCCCTGAATTTTTTGGTGAGGTTTTTAACAGAAATAGCGTTCATATCATTCTCCTTTAGTGTCAAAGCTCTTGTGTTTTCCGAACAACAGCACCGCCGCCGTGAGCGCCGCTATCAGCGTCAAAAGCACGGTGAGACAATATGTGAAGCTCGGGTGTACGGTAAGCCCGCCCACATCTATTTTGTCAAGAGTTGCCCACGATACGGGCGAGAAGCGGTTCACGCCGTAATATCCGTCGGCGAACATGGTCAGGACGATAAGCGCGCCGCTTGCCGCCGCCCCCAAAGTTTTGGAATTCGTGAAAAGATTGAATACAAAGATTACCAGTCCGAGGAAGATCCCCACCAGCCACGACATAAGAAACGTAAACCAACAAGCCGAAAGCGGCGTAAAATATTCGACCGTTATTTTTGAAAACGAGAAATAGCTGCTGCTCAACACCTCAAATTTCAAGTTCGGATTAAACGCGAGCGCGGTTATAAGCTCCCCCCACTCGAAAGAAAAATCTCCGTAAACAACAGTCGTCAAAACTGTTATCACGAAAAGATACAAATAATATATTCCGCTTGCGAGAAATATGTATAAAAGC
>CAYPWI010000023.1:0-13018 GCA_964414395.1 uncultured Ruminococcus sp. | reverse complement strand
TTCCACCGATTTCAGCGACTCCACCATGCTGACCTTTTTCAGCACCCTTGTCATAATAAGATTGACGATCAGCGAGAACGCTATCGTTATCAAGAACGCCAGCACATAAGAGATCGGGTGTATGCTCCGCCCGAACATCACCTCGTCTATCTCGGCGGTGTTGATGACGTACATACAAAGCGCGTAGCCCAGCGCCAAGCCGACCGCGCCGCCCATAAGCGACAGTATTATATTCTCGCGGAATATGTAGTTCGAGACCTCCATATCGTAGAAGCCCAAAACCTTCAAGGTCGCTATCTCGCGAATTCTTTCAGTGATGTTGACGTTGGTGAGGTTATACAGCACCACAAACGCCAGCGCCGCCGCCGAGACGATAAGCACTACTACTACCAAATCCATAATGGACAATGTTTCATGAATGGACGAGAGCGAAGACGCGTTCATTATAAGCGCCAGCACATTTTCATTCTTGAGCATATGCTCGCTGAACTTATCCTGAACGGCTTCATCACGCGATATGCCGTTTTCAAAGTATATCATATTGTACTTAGGAGACATACCGAAAACGTCCTTGTACACATCTTCCGACATATACAGATAGTGACCGGTGTACTGCTCAGTGATGCCCGCTATTGTAACGGATCTTGTAACGCCGTCCGATACGCGGATATCTATGCTGTCTCCCTTGGAAGCGCCCAGCAGCTTCGCCGCTTTTTCGGTAATTACAGCGCCGTCGGAAAGTGTCAGCTTCTCGCGGGACTTACGCTCGTGAAGATCGATGAATTTCTCGAATGTCTCCGTATCCTCGGCGACCGTGATATAACATTCAAGGCTGTTCCCCGAATGATCGAGGGTGTACTGCTTGATAAGCGCGTCGGTTTGCTGCGTCTCGGGCTCATATTCCCGCAAGGAAGCGATTATGCTGTTCACCTCCGATGGCTTCGCGTCCTCGTCATACGCCAAGTAACCGCTGTACTTATAGATATCATCATATTGGAGCGAGACTATATCCGAAATGGAATTCTTAAGTCCCAGACCCGTCAGCGACAGCGCAGTGCAGCCCGCTATGCCGATGACCGTCATAAACATTCTGCGCTTATAGCGGAAGATATTGCGTCCCGTTACCTTGCCGAAGAAGTTCATATGGTTCCAGATGAACCCTATCCGCTCGATAAGCACGCGCTTTCCCGCCTTGGGAGCTTTGGGACGCATAAGCGACGCGGGCGATTCTTTAAGAGCCTTCGCGCAGCTAAATCCCACCGTCGCCGCGATAGCCAGCACCATAGAACCTATGGAGATGATCATATTATCGGGCGCGAAGAGGAAGTGAATGTCGGTGATGTTATACATCATGGAATAAGCGTAGACTATGACCTTCGGGAACAGCAGACACCCGCCGAACGCCCCGGCAACTCCGCCGACCACCGCCGCCGTCACCGCGTACACCATATAATGCCTCATAACAGCGCCGTTTGAATAGCCCATAGCTTTCAGCGTGCCTATCTGTGTACGCTGCTCCTCTACCATTCTTGACATGGTAGTAAGGCAGACCAGCCCCGCCACCAGGAGGAAGAATATCGGGAACACCAACGAGATCTTGTAAATTCTCTCAGCGTTGTCCTCATACTCCGAATAGCCGACGTTATCACCGCGACCGAAGATGTACCATTCCGCGTTGCCCGCGTCGGATATCTTCTCTCTCGCGTCCGCGAGCTCCTTTTCCGCGTCGGCGATCTCCCTGTTGAAGGTAGCCACGCCGTCCTCATACTCGACTACGCCGTCGGCATATTTCTTCTTCGCGTCCTCGAGGTCGATGACGCCCTGCTCGTAATCGCGAACGCCGTCTTCGTACTCCGCGCGTTTTTCCGCGAGCGTTTTCACGCCGTCGCTGTACTCTTCCTCGCCGTCTTTCAGCTTCTGTTCGCCGTCTTTGAATTCGGCGAGACCGTCCTCATATTCCGCGAGACCGTCCTCATATTCCTTTTTGCCTTTCTCGAACTCAGTCACGCCGTCGAGATATTCCTTGTAACCGTCGAGATACTCCGCGTAGCCGTCCTCATATTTTGCCAAGCCGTCGTTGTATTTTTTCAGACCCTCTTCATATTCTTTTCTGCCGTTGCCGAGATCGATAACGCCCTGTCTGTAATCGTTAAGCTTGCTGTTATATTCCTCAAGCCCTTTCTCATACTCTTCTCTGCCCCTGTTGACCTCCCATTGAGCGTCCTTGAGCTGATCTTCGCCTTCTCTCAGTTCAAGCTCCGCGGAGGTCAGCTGAGAGCTTCCGCTGCTCAGTTCTTCACGCGCGGCTTCGATCCGCGCTCTTCCCGCGGCTATCTCTGTCCTCGCCGCAATGACCGACGGATGGCTCGAACCGAGCATCGCTTCCATCATATCGACCTGCCGCTCATTTTCGTCGAGCATCTGTTCCATCTGATCGCATTGTCTTTCGCCCTCGGTTATCTGATCCTGTGCTTCATAGATCGTTTCCCAAGCGCGCTCGATCTCCCAGAGTTTGTCATCTATCTCCTTCTGCGCGTCATTCAGCTCTATCAGAGAATCGTCAAGCTTCTTTTTTCCGTCGGCAAGCTGCTGCGCTCCGTCATCAAGCTCTTTCTGCGCGTCGTCAAGCTCCTTTTTTCCGTCAGCGAGCTCCTGAGCAGCGTCGTCAAGCTCCTTCTTCGCGTCCTCAAGCTCCTGCGCAGCGTCATCGAGCTCCTTTTTTGCGTCATCGAGCTCCTTCTGTCCGTCTATGATCTCCTGTTCAGCGTCTTCAAGCTCCTTCTTCGCGTCCTCGAGCTTTACACGGTTCTCTTCAAGCTCAGCCCAGCCGTCGTCGAGCTCTTTTCTCGCGTCGATAAGCTCTTTATCTGCGTCGTCGAGCTGCTTCTTGCCGTCCTCGAGCTCGACCTTCGCGTCTATAAGCTCCTGTTCGCCGTCGGCTATCTGTTTCTCCGCGTCCTCAAGCTCCGCCTTTGCGTCGTCAAGCTCCTTCTGACCGTCTCTTCTCGCTTCCTCGAGATCCTTCTCACCGTCCGCGATCTCGCGCTCCGCCTCTCCCACCACCTCGTCATAGCGAATAACGCTGCGATCAACACCGAGCGTCTCCAGCTTATCGGAGATATCCTCGCAAAGCTGCTCATACTCGGCGGAATAGCTGGGAAGATCTTTGAGCTTATTCGATCTTACATATATCTCCGTAAACGGTTCTTGCGTAAAGTGATCCTCGGGCACTATCATAAACGCGTCTATAGCGCCGTCACCGACGTTCGTGCTTCCGCGCTGAGTTTTAGAGATAAACATCGGAGTATTGTAAATGCCCGTTACCGTATACTCGCGGCGCGTCAGCGGGAACTCGTCCGCGTCCGTCAGATCCTCGAGAGTGATCTTATCGCCGACCTCTATCCCCTTATGAAGGATATTATAGCTTACTATGCACTCATCGTCCGACTGCGGCGAGCGTCCCTCAAAGATATCCACCGAATTTATCTCATCGGGCGTTTTGGAATAGACGCGCGTGAGGTATTCCCGCTCCCCCGCGTGAAGAGCGAGATCGGTATATTTCGACGTGTAGACCCCGTCAACGCCGTCGACTTCCTTAATAGCCTCCGCGTCGTCCTCCGTCAGACCGAAGGTCGACAATACACGCAAGTCGAACAGACCATGTAAATCATAATAATCGTCCGCGGTGGTCTTCATAATATCGCAGGTCGCGCGCACGCCGCTGAAAAATCCCACGCCGATAACGCATATCAGCAATATCGAGAGAAAGCGGCTCTTCGTCTTGCTGATCTCGCGCAGGGTATTTTTATTGACTGCTTTCATCGTATCACCACTCGATATTTTCAACGGGCGTGGGGTTATTATTAAGAATAATATCCGACGCCCTGCTGTTCTTTATTTTGATCACTCTGTCCGCCATAGGGGTGATCGCCGTATTGTGAGTTACAAGAATTACCGTCATACCGTCCGCGTGGCAGGTGTCCTGCAATAGCTTGAGGATCATCTTGCCCGTGTTGTAGTCAAGCGCGCCCGTCGGCTCGTCGCACAGCAGCAGCTTGGGTTTTTTGGAAAGCGCTCTCGCTATGGAGACACGCTGCTGCTCGCCGCCCGACAGCTGCGCGGGGAAGTTATTGATACGATCCGCGAGACCGACCTTTGCGAGGATCTCCTCTGCGGGTATGTAGTCCTTTTTGGTCTGCGCGGCTATCTCGACATTCTCCTTTGCCGTAAGGTTGGGCAGAAGATTGTAGAACTGAAAGATAAACCCTATGTCATAGCGGCGGTACATAGTGAGCTGCTTGCTGTTGAACCCGTCAACTCTTGAACCGTCCACGGAAATAATGCCCTCGTCGCAATTATCCATACCGCCCAGCATATTCAGCACCGTAGTCTTCCCCGAGCCCGACGGACCTACGATAACGCACAGTTCGCCCTTTTCTATATCGAACGTCATACCGTCGGCGGCGTTTATCGTCACTTCCCCGACGTGATAACGCTTATAAACATCTTTTAGTGTAACAAATGCCATAGAGTTACCCCCGATTTGTAAGTACTGATACTATTTTTTTGATTGAAATCAGACCGCAAAGATTATCAATTTTCAGTCAGGTATTAGTATGAGTACCGTTATATAATCAACACCGCGCAAAGAACTATTTGCCCGGTGTTGTTTGATATTCAACTTTCCACTTAAATTATACTAATTTATAAAGTAATCCAAGTGATTTTAATGTGAAGAATTCGTGAAAGAAATTATTTTCCCGGCACGAGTTTGTCCTTGCCGCCCATATACGGACGAAGAACTTCGGGGATCTTCACACTCCCGTCCGCCTGAAGGTTGTTCTCGAGGAATGCTATCAACATTCTCGGCGGCGCTACGACCGTATTGTTGAGCGTATGCGCGAAGTATTTTCCGTTCTCGCCGCTTACGCGGATCTTGAGTCTTCTTGCCTGCGCGTCTCCGAGATTGGAGCACGAGCCGACCTCGAAGTACTTCTTCTGGCGCGGGCTCCACGCTTCAACATCGTAGCTCTTGACCTTGAGATCGGCAAGATCGCCCGAGCAGCACTCAATAGTTCTTACGGGGATATCCATGCTGCGGAACAGGTCTACCGTATTCTGCCAGAGCTTGTCGAACCACATTGCCGAATCCTCGGGCTTGCAGACTACGATCATCTCCTGCTTCTCAAACTGATGGATCCTGTAAACGCCGCGCTCCTCGATACCGTGAGCGCCCTTCTCCTTGCGGAAGCAGGGAGAATAGCTCGTCAGCGTCTGCGGCAAGGTCTTTTCGTCGATAATTGTGTCTATAAACTTTCCTATCATCGAGTGCTCTGAGGTACCGATAAGATAGAGATCCTCACCCTCGATCTTGTACATCATAGCGTCCATCTCGTCAAAGCTCATAACGCCCGTAACAACGTTCGAGCGGATCATAAACGGCGGAACGCAATAGGTAAAGCCTCTGTCGATCATAAAATCGCGCGCATAGGATATAACAGCCGAATGGAGCCGCGCGATATCGCCCATAAGATAATAGAAGCCGTTGCCCGCTACCTTACGCGCGGAGTCGAGATCAATACCGTTGAAGCTCTCCATTATCTCGCTGTGATACGGTATCTCAAAATCCGGAACGACAGGCTCGCCGTAGCGCTTAACCTCAACGTTCTCGGTATCGTTCTTTCCTATAGGGACAGACGGGTCGATCATATTCGGAATGGTCATCATTATCTTTGTGATCTTCTCCGAATATTCTGCTTCCTTGGCTTCGAGCTCCTTTTGCTCCTGCGCGAACTCGGCTACCTGCGCCTTAGCCTTCTCGGCTTCGTCCTTCATGCCCTTTGCCATCAAACCGCCGATCTCTTTGGAGATGCGGTTTCTGTCCGCGCGAAGGATCTCGGCACGCTGAATGGTCTTGCGATATTCCGCGTCCAGCTCTATTACCTCATCGACCAGCGGAAGCTTTTTGTCCTGGAACTTCTTCTTGATGTTCTCCTTGACTGCGTCGGGATTTTCCCTCAGAAATTTAATGTCTATCATTGTTTTTTCTCCTTATCTTTAAGCGTCCTGCGTCAGAACGTATTTTGTTCAAAGTCATCAGTTTTTATCCAGAAAATAGCTTACGATATCCTCAAGCTGTTCCCTGTTCTTAAAGCTTATCGTCAGCGCGTTGCTGTGCTTGCCCTCGAGTATTCTCACCTTTGTGCCCAAAAGCTCCGTAAGGCTTGCCTCGACCTCGGTGTAATAGCTTATGCGCGGACGTATCTCCTTCTCGGCGGCTTCCTCGTTGAGCCGTTCTGTCTCGCGTCTGGCTATCGTCTCCACCTGCCGCACCGAAAGCTCGTCTTTTGCGGCTTTTCGTGCCAGCTCTATCATCAGTGCCTCGTCCTTGACCTTTTTAAGAGCCTTGCAATGCCCTGCCGAAAGCGAACCGTTGCGCAGGAGCTCCTGAACGCCGTTTGGCATATTCAGAAGTCCCAGACTGTTCGCTATTGAGGAACGCGCCTTTCCCAAAACCTTCGACAGACTGTCCTGGGTCATCTTATACTTATCCATCAGCTCCTTATATCCCATCGCTTCTTCAATGGGATTTAAGTTTTCACGCTGGAGATTTTCTATCAGCGCCAGCTGCATTGCCTGCTCTTCTGTCAGATCATCGCGTATCAAAACCGGAATGTCTTTCAATCCCGCCATTTTGGCGGCACGCCAGCGGCGTTCTCCGGCAACGATCTGATAATTTCCATTTGACAGAGAACGCACCGTCACCGGCTGAATTATTCCGTGTTCTCTTATTGAATCGGCAAGCTGCCTCAATCCCTCATCATCGAATGTCTTTCTCGGCTGGTTTTTGTTCGGCTCAATATCGCTTATTCGCAATGTATCCGCGAAGTCCCCGTTATTTTCACCGTTATCCATAAACAGGTCGTTAAAGCTGCCTTCAGTTTTTCTTGCCATTTACCTTCTCCATTTCTTTTATCTTTGCTAAGATCTCCTTTGAAAGCTTGATATAAGCCTCCGAACCCTTTGAGCTTTTATCATAGGCGATAACAGGTTCTCCGTGGCTTTGCGCCTCCGAGATCTTGACATTTCTCGGTATCTCCGTTCTGAAAATAGCCTTCTTGTCAAACGCGCCCACAATATCGTTCTTTATCTCGTTTCCGGAAAGAAGACGCTTATCTACCATTGTAAACACGATGCCCATTATCGTCAGATCGCGGTTGTATTTCTGTTTTACGGACCTTATCGTATACATTAGCTGCGCCAGTCCTTCTCGTGCAAAGTGCTCGCACACCATAGGAACAATGATCGTATCGCACGCGCTAAGCGTATTGACCGCAAGAACGCCCAGCGACGGAAGACTGTCGATTATCACGATATTGTAGTTATCGCGCACCTGGAGTATTGCCTTGCGGAGCTGCAAGTTTTTCTGTTCAACATTTGTCAGATAAGGTTCAGCCTCACTCAATTTAGAGTTTGAAGGCATTATTGATATATTTTTGAAATTAGTCTTGACAATGGCTTCCTCGGGGCGGCATTTTCCCGTGATCACATCGTATGTAGTATACTCCAACGTTTTCTTTTTTACTCCGACGCCGGTCGTCGAATTTCCTTGGGGGTCAAAATCGACCAGCAAAACCTTTTTTCCGCTTGCGCCAAGACCCGCCGCAATATTTATGGCAGTCGTAGTCTTTCCAACGCCGCCCTTTTGATTTACCACGCCAATTACAACACCCATTTGCGTCCTCCATTTTGTAAATTATCGGTCATTTGACAGATATTCTCCTGTTTGATAATATTATTATAACACAGTATATACAAAAAATAAAGGGCTTTTTCAAAAAATGTTCCACGTGGAACTCTTTTCAGCGTTTTGACGAAAAAAGTCGGACAAATCGGACTAATATTCTACAAAAAATGCGCGGACAAAGCCGCGCGATATTTTATGAAGTTTTTGCCGTTATAGGAAATCTAATATTGTACTCATAATAATGCTCTGTTTTTTCCGATGTGAACTCACAATCGATCTTATCGTCCTTGATCTGTTTCAGCAGCTTATTCAAGGAATTTATGTAAAGCTTGGACGGAAGCGGTCTATCAAAGATGATCTTTCTTGAATGTTGCTGCCTATTTTCAGAGTCATTACATAATGTACGGTTTACAAGAGCCTCTGTCTGATCGATGTTAAGTCCATTGCGTACAGTCTTTTCAAGAATTGAAAAACGAACCTTTGGATCATCTATTCTAATAAGCGCTCTTGCCTGACGTTCACATAATCCACCCTTTAATAGCAGACCGCGCTCAGAGTCGGTAAATCTTAATAGACGGAGCTTATTTGCGATCGTTGATTGTGCTTTTCCGAGACGGACCGCCGCCTGCTCCTGAGTCAGTCCATAACAGCTGATAAGTTTTTCTATCGCGAGCGCTTCCTCAAAGAAGCTCAGATCCTTACGCTGGATATTCTCAATTAACGCCAGAACAGCCGACTGCTCATCATCGACGGACATAATGATACATGGTATCTCTTTATAGCCCGCTAGCTTTGCGGCACGCGTCCGTCGTTCTCCGCTGATTATTTCGTAAAGAACACCTTTTCTGCGAACCGTGACCGGTTGAATTAAACCGTTCTGTCTGATGCTTTCCGATAATGACAGCAGTCCTTCGCTGCTGAATTCTTTTCTGGGCTGCGATTCGTTTGGACAAATATCCACAATAGGTATCATCACGACTTGCCCCGCCGCCTTCTCTTTTGTTTTGAACAAACCGTTCATAATATCATCCCCCTTTTCTAAATTCTATCATTACTCGGAAATTATTTCCACAAGATATTTTCTAATTTTTTTGACATTTTTTAATTATTAAAAACAAAAACAGCCGAACTGCGACGGTTGTTTTACGATTTTACGGAGTTTTGTGGGATAGATTGTCAAATTATCCCTATCATATTTTTGACCAGATCAAAGCGGTTTCTTGGTAATATTTGCGGAGCTTCTCGGATATTTAGAGGGAGTTGGAGAGATTTTTTTAATTATAGCCAGCCGTCTGTCGTCTGAATTGGGAAGCATATAATCCCTTATTTGCTCGAACTCTCCGCCCAATAATTGAACAGCGTTTTCGGCTGCTTGTATATTCTCATTTATTGATTTCAAAGCTATAAATCTTCCGCCGACCTTAACAAATGGGATACAATATTCCGATAGAACAGGCATTGCGGATACAGCCCGTGCTGTCGCGAGGTCAAAGCACTCGCGGCGTTTTCTTCCAAGTTCCTCGCTGCGCGCGTGTATGATCTCTGCCTTTATACCGATCTCAGCACAGACCTTTTCCAAATAGACACAGCGTTTTTTCAGACTGTCGCAAAGCACAGCCTTTAAATCGGGACGGAAGATCATCAGCGGAAGAGCAGGAAATCCCGCGCCCGATCCTACATCAATAAACGATGAACCGGTTTTTATCTCAAGCCAAGAGAACGGAAGCACGCTGTCAATAAAATGCTTCATAACAACATCCTCAAATTCGGTAATTGAAGTAAGATTGACGTTTTTATTATACTCGACCATATATTCATATAGATCGAAATACTTTTGCGCTTGTTCTCTGCTGATAATTAACCCGGCAGAAGAGAATTTATCAATAATGTATTGGATCTTTTCATTCATTGTGATCTTTTCTATCCCCCTTTTCCGCCAGCCATATAAGCAGTACCGATACATCGGCAGGATTGACACCCGATATTCTCCCTGCCTGGCCTACATTCAGCGGCTTATGTTTGTTTAGCTTTTCCTGTGCCTCTAAACGCAGTCCTTTGACCGTCTTGTAATCAATATCGGAAGGCAGCATCTTTTCCTCGAGCTTACGCATTTTCTCAATCTGCTCGGACTGTATCTTAATATAACCAGAATATTTCATCTCGACCTCGAGCTTATTGATAAGAGCAGGCTTAAGCTTAGGACGTTCTGTATCAACTTTCTCAAAATCGGAATATTCAAGCTGCGGACGTTTTAAAAGTTCATACAAACGAACGCCCGCTGTGATCGGCGTTGTACCTTTTTCAGCAAGAAGCGCGTTCACATCATCTGTCGGGTGAATAGTAACAGACTTGATGCGCTCTAATTCATTCTCTACCGCCTTGCAGTCATCGAGAAACAAAGCATAGCGCTCATCGGACACCAGTCCCACATCATGCCCTATTGGCAGCAGTCTCTCAGGCGCGTTATCTTGCCGAAGAATGAGACGGTACTCGCTGCGGGAGGTCATCATTCTGTAAGGTTCGGAGCAGCCTTTTGTTACAAGGTCGTCGATAAGGGTGCCGATATAGCTTGAAGCTCTGTCAAGAATGATCGGTTCTTTACCCATAATTTTACGCGCGGCATTTATTCCGGCGATAATACCCTGTGCAGCCGCCTCCTCATAACCGGAGGTGCAGTTGAACTGTCCCGCGCCGTATAATCCCGAGATTTTCTTGAACTCCAAGGTCGGCAGCAGCTCCAACGGGTCACAGCAATCATATTCAATAGCATACGCCGGGCGAATGATCTCCACATTCTCCAGACCATTTATTGTTCTCAGGAATTTGATCTGCACATCCTCGGGCAAACTGCTGCTCATTCCCTGCAAATAATATTCATCGGTATCAATCCCCATCGGCTCCACAAAAAGCTGGTGACGTTCCTTATCTCTGAAACGAACTATCTTGTCCTCAATACTCGGACAATACCGCGGACCTGTGCCCTCGATACGTCCGCTATAAAGCGGCGAACGGTCAAGATTAGCAAGGATCACCTTGTGAGTCTCTTCATTCGTATATGTGACATAGCACTCTGCGACGTTTTTAAGCTCCCTTTTATTATCGAAAGAGAACGGCACTATATCTTCATCGCCGTCCTGCCGTTCCATAACAGAGAAATCAATGGAGCGCTTATGAACGCGAGCGGGAGTTCCCGTCTTGAACCGCCGCATAGACAACCCGAGATCTTTCAAACACTTTGTAAGCTCCGTCGATGGAAGAACATTATCCGGTCCCGCCGCGTAATTCAGCTCACCGATATGTATCTTACCGTTGAGATAAGTCCCGGTTGTGATTATTGCCGCCTTACAGGGATAGACAGCACCGAGCTTTGTCTCCACAGCCGTTATCTTGCCGTCCTCGACTCGGACCCCCGTGACTTCGGCTTGCTTTATAAACAAGTTAGGCGTATCCTCCAGCGTTTTCTTCATATAGGTATGATACTTCACACGGTCGCTCTGAACTCGCAGACTATGTACTGCGGGTCCCTTACCCTTATTCAGCATACGCGACTGAATAAATGTCGCGTCGGCAGCTCTGCCCATTTCACCGCCCAAAGCGTCTATCTCACAGACGATCTGTCCCTTAGCCGAACCGCCGATACACGGATTACACGGCATATTGGCGATACAGTCGGCGGAAAGCGTAAAGATCGCGGTTTTAAGTCCAAGCCGAGCCGCCGCGAGAGCTGCTTCACACCCCGCGTGACCCGCTCCGATCACACAAACATCATAATTTTCAAGTGTATACAAGTTAATTTTCCTTTCAGAATAGAGGTTGTTCCACGTGGAACACAACTAAAAATTTTCCCGAACATATCGTTCGGGAAAAAATATATAAAAAGAACTTATTCGTCGGAATTATCTTCCTCAGTGTCTTCATCATCGGAAGTATCATCATCGGGCTCAACCGCTTCGGTAGCTTCCTCGGCAAGAGAGGCTTCAACTTCTTCCTCGGAAGCACTTTCAACTTCCTCAGTCTGCTCGTCATCATCATGCGGAGTTCTGGTAAAGGCTACAAGCTTGTCATCTTCTCCGAGACGCATAACACGAACACCCGAAGCGGGTCTTCCCATTATGCGCAAATCATTGGCACGAATTCTTATAATAATGCCGTCAAGACTGATAAGGATAACATCATCATCGGGACCCAATGTGCGAATACCAATGACATTGCCTTTTTCCTCACTTACGGGATAGTTTTTGAGACCAAGACCGCCGCGCTTCTGTAAGCGATAGCTCGAAACGGCGCAGCGTCTGCCCATTCCCTTATCGGTAACGGTGAGTATACTCATGGAATCATCAAATATCTTGGTAGCGCCGACTACATGATCATCTCCGCGGAACTTTATGGCGCGCACACCACGCGCGGTGCGACCCATGGCACGGATACCGTTTTCATCAAAGCGGATAGCGGCGCCGTTTTGTGTTGCGACTATAATAGTGCAGTCACCTTCCGTGAGAAATCCCGCAGCGATCTCATCGCCGTCCACAAGAGTAATAGCGCGAAGTCCCCCCTTGCGGACATTCTTGTATTCCGAAAGACGTGTGCGCTTGACAAGACCGTTTTTAGTCACGCAAATAAAATACTTGTTCTCCGCAAAGTCGATAGTCGTCATCATAGCGGCGACTTTTTCGTCTTCCGAAAGCTGCAAAAGGTTTACGATATTCATACCGCGCGACTGTCGGCTTCCCTCGGGGATCTGATAGCACTTCAAGCGGAACATATTGCCCTTATTGGTGATGAACAGAATATTCTCATGCGAGGACGAAATAAACATATCATCCACAAAGTCCTCATCGCGCTGCTTCATTCCCGAAACACCGCGTCCGCCGCGCTTTTGTATATTGTAGACCTCCACGGGCTGGCGCTTAATATAACCCATACTTGTATAGGTGACAACGCAGTCTTCCTCGGGTATAAGGTCTTCAATATCCATTTCACCGCTGACAGGCTCAATAGCCGTGCGGCGGTCGTCTCCGTACTTCTTTCTGATAACGGAAAGTTCTTCGCCGATAAGGTGGAGCAGCTTGCTTCTATCAGCGAGCAGCTCTTCCATAGACTTTATAAGCTCACGCTTCTCGTTAAGCTCGTCAAAGATCTTGCTCTTCTCCATACCGGTGAGGGAACCAAGCGTCATCTTGACGATAGCGTCCGCCTGGGTCTCGGAAAGAGAATAAGTTGAAGTACTGAAAAGTCCCGTCTGAGATACATCGACGTTCTTGAAACGTTCGA
>CAYPWI010000022.1:10003-13040 GCA_964414395.1 uncultured Ruminococcus sp. | reverse complement strand
AGCCGATGAACGGTCTCGACAAGGACGGCGTGAAGGATATGCGCCAATATCTTCTTGATCTTAAAGCCAAGGGAAAAACGATCCTGATCGCGTCGCACTCCGCCGAGGACATTGACGTGCTGTGCGATACGGTCTGCGAGATGGATAAGGGCGTTCTGAGCGTCGTCAGATAACTCTCGCCAAACTTTTTTCAAGTAAGAGATCATCCCTCTGTCAGACTTTCCATACCCGCCTTTTCCTCCGAATTTTTAATGTTATTTTCACACATAAACAGATATCTTATAGCCGCCTGATCGTTTTTATGCCTTTCGAGATAGGATAAAACGGAATTGCGGCATTTGTTCCATTGACCTTCGCCAAACTGCGCGGCGATCTCCTCAAATTGCGCGCAGCCGTCCAGCTTGCTTAAATACACCGAGATCTCATCGCCTCCGAAGCAGTCAAAAAAAGTGTATTCATTTCCGTTGAAGCCGATCTTTCCGAGAAGCCTTTGCGGACAGGGCGTTGAAAATGAAACATCTGATGTAACGAGCAGATTTGCACCGCACGACGAAGCGATCTGCCCAAGCTTTTTTGATAATGCGATCCCATGCGATAACATAATAGTACCGAGTCTTTTTTCGTGACCTACTATACCGAGAAGCATACTGTCCTTCACAATGACGAACGATGATCTAAGCCCCGAATAATGTGACCTGAGCCGCTGTATAAGCTCTATCGCAGCTTTTCGAGCAAGATCCGCTTCACTGAAAATACTTATATACTCATCCTGATCATAGCTTTCTATGACCCCGTTTTCGGCGATAATGCCCTCCATTATCTCATAGCTTATTTTGTTAATAAGATCAAAAGCGTCGTCGTTAGACATCTCCGCGGTCTGCTCCGAAAAATTTATCAGCCTGATATAAAGGATATAACTGCTTAAGCTGCTGTAGTCGCCTCTTGAGACCGACAGCACCGACGTTTTTCCAATTGCGGAAATGATCCCCGACGGAAGAAATCTGAGATACGCCTCGTTCAATTGGCTTAGGCTGTTCGCGTGATCGTATATTTGCGCCGACATCACGTTGAACGCCGCCGCGATCCCCGCTATTTCGTCGCGTCCCTTTACCTCTACCGAAACGCCGTATTCGCCGTTACCTGCCGCCTCGACCGCTTTGTGCAGCCTTTTGAGCGGCAGCAGCGCGATCCCCGCCGCCATGAGGATCAACCCGCCTGTGATCATTTCAAAGATCACGACTGTTTGCAGAATGTGTGCGGAATTTTGTCTCGAGGCAAACGTATAGTTGAACTTCGAGATCCCCGTCTCGATAAGCGCGATGACCCTTCCTTCCGAGTTCTTTAGCGGAGAGACCGTGATCACCCAATCAAAGCGATCATTTGAGATCCCGCACGCCGCGGAACCGATCGTCCCTTCCGCGATCCGTCTGTATTCACCGCCCAGATCATCCGCCACTACTTTTTCAAACGGGATATTCACGGGGAATTGATCGCATATTCCCGACATTATTTCTCCATCGACGATCGGATATATCCAACAGTAATTTTTATCGCCGAAGGTCATATAAGAGCCGTCATTCGCTGTCATTACACGTTCGCTTTCGCCGTCATACTTCATAAGCTCCGCTGTCACGTAAAAATAATCGTTCTTTTCGGGAGCGTTCCAGTCTATATTTTCAAACCGCCCGATATCGATCTCCGCTTCGATTATCTTTGCCGACATGATCGCTTTTTCGATGCTCCTTTCAAGATGAAGCCTTTCCATAATGGAATTTATAAGCGCATACAAGGAGACCCCGCCGATGCCGAGGCAAAGGATAAGGATCGCCGCGATCTTAAGAAGAATGGGGAACCGTTTCACAGACATAAGCACAAAAACGATTATCCCCGCGGCTGCTCCCGCGGCACAATACGCCAAAAACATTTTGTCAAAGGGATCGCGGTATTCGGCTATCTCAACGGGTGTCTCGGGCTGCTCCGACGGTTCAAAAGCGATCTTTCCGGAAGAAACGCCGTTGGTGCTGAGAAGACATTCGTCCGTGTCGGTATCATAGATCCGGCAAGTTCCGTCATCGCTGACGGAGAGACCGTAGAAGCTTCCCGCGGTCTCGGCTTCATAAATACACCGAGAATTTCCTTGCTCGTCAGTCGCGTATATTCTGTTAAGGATATCCGAATAAACTATCGTTCCGTTGGGGAGCGCGGCGGCGTAATTCACGGCGGCGTTCGTCATAGGCGCGATCATATATTCTGCCTGACCGTATACATCGGTGACCATAATTCCTTCGATCAGAGACGAAACGGTAAATATTTTGCCGTCGGAAACTGTCAGCGTCGTGCTGTACGCGTTCTGAATATTCCCGTAATCCTTTTGATAAATGACCTCGGCGGAACCGTTTTCAAAATCGATCTTGAGCCAGCTTCTGCCGCGTATCATAAAATTCCTTGAGTTTATTTCGGTAAGAACGCAGTAAAGTTCGCCATTGAATGTCTTCATCGCCTCGGCGCTGATGTAATTATATCCATTGGTGCGGTCGGTCTTCCATTTTCCGAGTATTTTCCCGCCGCAGTCGGATCTTATGATCATTATATCTTCATGACCGTAAAGCAGTGTATAGTTATATCCGCGCTCGTCCGTGATACTGTCGGAGCGCGTAAATATATCGTTTCTTCCGATAAAAAGCAGATAAAAGATCGGAAAAACCACCGCCGCCGCTATGCCTGCCGCAATTCGCTTCAACATAAAATTCTCCTTTAAGGAACAGAGATCTGAAACTGTCCCGCCGCTTTAATTTGAATACACCCGCCGAATGAGCAAATAAGCTGTGACGTATCGTTCAGCGCGGGCTGTCCTCCGATCAGAACGGTTGGGCTTCCCGGAGCCCAAGGCGCGGAGGTCACGGGCGTACACGGCATAGGGGTGAGCGCTCCGAGCGCGGCAGCCGTCGCCGCCGCGACTGTCGGATTAGCCATTGAGCTGCACATTCCAAACGGAAGGATGTTCACAAAAGGAACATTGTCCATAATATTCGCGGCG
>CAYPWI010000022.1:7075-9993 GCA_964414395.1 uncultured Ruminococcus sp. | reverse complement strand
ACACGCGACTTCGGCAGAACCGTCATTGGCGACGGAGCCATACCGAAGCTGCACTGCAAAACCGCGCCGCCGCATACTAACAGTCCCATTCTTTACTTGACCTCCTTTTTTTCATTAAGCTCGCTATCCGGTAATTGTGTATCGGGGGCTTCATCGGTCTTTTCCGGCTCGGAAATTGCGGGAACAGACGGCTCTTTAGGTACCTCCAACGCTTTTCCGTCGCGGAAATTTCCCGAAAAGATCAGCACCCCCGTTTTTCTGTCGTAAAGAGTTCCTGTTCCGTCGTAAAGTCCGTTCAAAAAGCCTCCCTCATAGATCAGGTGCCCCTCGGGATCATATTCTTTGCCCTGTCCAGTTCGTCTGCCGTTTTGGAATTCTCCCTTATACAGCAGACAGCCTGACACATACAGCGCGCCTTCGCCATCGAATATGCCGTTTTCATAGTGTCCCGAATATTTTACCTCGCCACATTCGTCATACTCGGTGCCCTCTCCCGTCCTCGCGCCCATAACGAAGCTCCCTCTGTAAAATAACCCGCCCTCGGAATACACCTCTCCCTCGCCGTTGTATAAGCCTCGCGAAAAGCTTCCGCGGTAGATCGGCTTTCCGTTATCATACAGTTCGCCGTCTCCGCTGTATTGACCGTTTTCAAAATTACCTCGGAAAATCGGATCGCCGTTATCGCCGTACAGCACCCCCGATCCGTGAAAAATATTGTCGCGAAATCCGCCCTTATAAAGAAGTACTTCGTCACTGTACAGCGTTCCTTCACCGTTCAGGAGGCCCTCGTCGAACTGCCCCGCGTAAACGATCCCCGCGGAGTTCAGTTCGCCGTATCCGCTGTATTTTCCGTCCTCAAAGCCGCCCTTGTACTCCGTTTCTCCCGAAGCGTTATACCGCGTTCCCTGCCCATGAAACAGGTTGTCCTTAAATCCGCCGCTGTAGATAAGCGCGCCGTTTTCGGAATATAGCTTGCCCTGTCCGCAGTACATATCGTTTGAAAAGCAGCCCTCGTATACGAGCGCGCCGTTTTTTTCATAAAGCTTCCCAAATCCCTCCGCGTGCCCGTTCAGCATATCGCCTTCATATAGTACGCTGTCGGTATCGCTGTAGGTGAGTATCGCTTTGCCGTTCAGTTCGGTCATTTCGGGCGAATTCACGGCGACCTTCACGGGTCGGTCTTTTGTTATCATCGGAAGGATAAAAAAGTAAAACGCCGCCGCTGCCGCCGCGATAAGAGCAAGAATAACGATCAGCTTTTTCTTGTTTATGTAGACGATAAGCGCGTCAAAAAATTTTTCGGACATGATCAGCCCTCCATTACTGCTCCGTTAGATCGATCGTTCCGAGCGAGCTTATTTGGTCGTGATCTGGGAATTCACTGCCTTGACCGAACGCGGCGATCGCGGCGATGATCGCGGCGATAACAGCGGCAGCGGCGGCGAGCTTCGGCAAGACAGCCTTGAGCTTTTTAAAACGCTCCCTCTTTGGAGGAACGGCCTGCGCTGCCGCGTCGGGCATACATCTGTAAGCGGTGATCAGATCCTCAAACCTTCCGTCCCGAAGATCGGCAAGCCACTTTTCGGTATTGCGATCCGTTCCCGTTTCCTCTAATGAATATAAGAAGTCGGTGAGCTTTCCGAAGAAATATTTCCGAGTGATCTTTATATCGATCTCGGGCAGATCGTATGCAAATTCAAGTTCGTTTCCGCATACGAAAATATGATCGCGCGAAAGGATATTGACCGCTATCTCAAGCGGGGGATCCTGCCTCGCCAGCGCCCTTACGGCTTTCCCGAACGTAAGTATCTCCCCCGAGCTTTTAAGCGGGATACCGTCGGGAGCAAGGAAAACGGCATAGTATTTTTCGTTCAGGCAAAAGTCCTCTAAAAATTCTCTTGGTCCGAACGCGGCAAAATATTTTATATACTTTTCGATCCTCGTCCTGTCCGCCGCTTCAACGACGCGGCAAAGCTTACTGTCGGAGATCCTGCGGCAAATATAAACCGCATTGTTTTCCCGCTCGACATATAAGATCTCATAATCTTTTAACAACATTATTTCACCACCAGAAATGCCGAAGCGGTCAGATCGGGTTCAGCCGAACATCTCACGGTTATCTCATAAAATCCGATCTTATCAAAAGCCGTGAACGATCCCGATGGGGTGATGATACCGCCGTCGCCGGGTGTGACGCTCCATTCGAGCTCTCCGTTCCGCCATATCCCGCCGTCGGGGTGGCTGACGGTGAACTGCACCGTTTCGTACCGTCCCGCGTAATATACGCTCGGATAGATCTCAAGCTTTTTTCGCGCAGTCTTTTCGGGAAGCTTTGAAGCGAGCCAGCAAAAACCGAGCGTGGTTTTTTCGAGGTCGCGGTTTAATTTTACCGATACAGAAAACATTCCCGTGTTTTTGTTTACGCTTACCCCGTAGTTGATGTCCGTGTTTACAACGGAGGAGTTTTCAAAGACGATATCGCTCCCGTCCGAGATCCCCGCGTTGATAAAAACGTCTCCGACGCCTAAGCCGTGTGGTATCTCGCCGCTGCGGAACGTTTGTCCCTTCTTTGCTTTTTCGGGTATCTCAACGCTGATGTATCCCGAATTGACAAGCGGCTGAACAGACGGCTTTACGGGAAATTCGGCGCTGTTTGAAATGCGTTTTTGCGTAAATTCCGATTGAAGCTGAAAAGCGCGCAGATCGGGAATTGAGGGTACGGTCTGAGAAAACGGCAGGCTTTCAGCCGACTCCAATATATAATACTGCGGCGAAACAAAAAGCTCGAGCTTTGCGAGGTACAGTCCGAAACCGCTTTCCTCACCGCGCCTCCCAATGCGGTCTAAGACGGCAAATGCGCTGTCCGTGACGATATCCGCGGCGGCATAAACAGGGGAAGCGGAAAGCTGTGCCTTGTC
>CAYPWI010000022.1:310-7065 GCA_964414395.1 uncultured Ruminococcus sp. | reverse complement strand
TACTTTGATATTTTCTATCCTGATAATACCCTTATCGGCAAACGACAAGCTTGATCTCAGCGTCGTGCGGACTATTTCCTTCTCAATATCAGATGCTCGGCTTTTGTATTTTAAATGCACCGTGTCCGAGCCGTCTTCCGTCGTCAGCGCTTCGAGTTTTATGTCAAATTCAAGCTCGACCTCATTATCGGCGCTTCCTTTAACGATATTTGTTTCCAAAACAAACTCTTCTCCCGCGCGCACGATCTTCGGAAAAACGACAAAAACATCGATCACGTCGGAAATGACCGTTTTTCGTACAAGCGCGCGTTCTTCCGCGGCAGAGGGATTTCCTTCGGGAGCTTTGGCGGTTATATACAGCGAAAATCCCTCGGTGATCCTGTTGTATTCGGGACCGTTGTTTTCATCCTCGAGAACGCCCGCGGCTATTGAATGGATAGGCTGTGTACGAGTTTCGTTATATTCGATACATAAATACGCGCGGGTATGATCGGTGTTTTCGCGTATGAATTCTTCGTAGCCGTTAAGCTCGTTAATTTTTACGATCATAGGTTCGGGGACGATGATCTCCCGTCCCGCGTTATCGAGAGCAACACCGCGGTCTATCGCCACGCTTCGCTCGTCGGTCTTTATCACGTTCAATCCCGCGATAACTCCGCTGCCGAAAAGCAGACCGTTAAGCAGCCGCAGCTTTGTGTTGAAGTAATTTTGTTCGGCAATAAGATCTTCCGCTGTAAGCAGCTTCCCGTAAAAAAATCTGTTGCGTTCAAGCGCCCTTAATTCATCGTATATCATTTCACGCCGCCCCCCAAATGAATATGATCCAATGCGCATTTTCCGTCCAGCGCCGCGCGGCGCGTGCCCGCAAGTATGGAATTTACGCCCAGATAGCAGTAATTATTAAGCTCCGTTATATTCGCCAAAAGCTTTATCCTCGCGGTAATATTGGCGGGCAATTGCGTTTCGGCGATCTTCTCCAAAACATCCGTCCTGCTTTTTGTAGGAGAACATAATATCCACACTGTGGACCGCCCTCCGGGATATAAGCGCGCGAGGTCTTTGAAGGAGGAAAAATAACGCTTTGCGTGATAGCACTCAACAACGAAAACCTTAGAGCCGCAGTAAAGCTCCAGCAGCTCTTTCAAACCGCGTATCGTGCCCCGGCGCATACTGAGACGCGGTATCGCAAGCAAATAATCTCTTTTTTTATCGTCGGGGAAAAACCGCATTTTTTCGGCGGATATCCACTCTCCGAGCCATTCGACAAATTCGTCGGGACATTTTTGCGGATCGTACAGCTCGGCGCTTTTATCGATTTTTTCTTCCAGTCCGCAGTAAATATCCGTGAATATTGAAAGAAATCTTTCGGTAAAACCGCCCGATCTCAGATAAAGCTCGGGCAGATATTCAAGCGGATCGATCTTCTCCATATTACCTCACCACACTTCGTTGATATTTATTGGATTATTATTTCGTTGAGGGAAAGAAGCCCGTCCTCGGGAAGCTTCATCGTGTCCTTTTCGGTCAGCTCGATCCCTTTTCCCAGCCGTAAATGTACGCTTTTTATCTCCGAGACGCTCGGTGAGGAACCGATCTGCTTTATGATCTCGGGCATATCTAGCAGCGCGCCCATGCTTTTTTCGATAGGCTCAAAAACGCCGCGGATATGCTCGGTAAGCTTTCTGCCGCCTGCCCAGCCGTCAATTTTTGCGCTTACAGCAAGACTTGCGGAAAAAACGATCGGCGTCAAAATTTCTATTTCCGTTCCCACAGGCTTTGCCTCATATAATATTTTCCTGAGATTTTTAAGCTCGTTTTCGCGAAGTTTTCCGTCAGCTGTTTTTACGCAAACCGAAACTTTTCCCGTTTCCTTGGAGAATACGTTGACAAGCTCGGCGCGAAGTCCCGGGACACTCAACGCGAGACGCTCATAATCCTCCTTTTTTACGGCTCTCGGAGAATGAAGACGCTCCGATCTTGACCGCTCAAAAGCACCCATCGCGGTCTCGGGATCTTTTCCGATGCCGATCTCCTTGCAGACAGACGCGATTGATCTTTGTCCGCCTACATCCGCCGAAAAAGAAACATTTTCCTTCACTCTGCCGTTCGCTCCGAGCGTGTTTCCTTCTTTATCCGTCTGGATAAGCTCTCGTATATCGGTATGAAAACAGCTTGCGGAAGGCGGTTTAAAGTCATCGTCAGAAAAAATGTCCAATCTCAGAAGCGCCTTGTTTTCATCAAATTCATCGGGAAGGTCTATGTTAATGAAACCGCTTTGATAAAACCCGAACGTGCCGTCGTTTATATGACATTCGGTCTCTCCGCTTAACACGGACAAAAAAACTTTTATTTTCGCGCGGGAATAAAATCCTTCTCTCATGGGGTTTGCACAGTTTTCGTCCTCGCTCGAAAAATAAAGCGGGAAGGTTTTCCCCTTGAAAGGCGCGAGATCTTGTTTGATAAAATAACCGCCGCCTTCGCGGATGATGATTTCGGGTCTGTCGGGAACGATCACCATATCGTCAGCGGCGCTGTATGGAATATCTCCGATATAAAAAACTGTTCCTCTTTTTACCGAAACGGTATCCTCGGAAATAAAACGCGCTGTTATTCTCGTCGGTTCGGCGGCTCTCATTTCCGTTCCGATAAGCTTCAAATAGCTTTTCAAATGGTCTTCGGTGATCTGAGAAAGGTAGTAACGCTGCATTTCTGTCAGCCACATAAGCATTTCCAGAAAAGTGATCCCAGGGTCGTGAGCATTAAAATCCGTCCACTCGGCACATAATTGCGGAATTTCCGAAACGGATTTTTTCATCAGCTCGGAGAAGCTTATGTCGTCATTATTTTCAAGCCTCGGCATTGCGATCACCTGTTTTCGTAAATTACACTGATTTTCGGAGCGCCCGCTCCGATGGGCATAATATCGGAAAATTTATAACAGACGCGATTTTTGATATCCTCGGCGCTTATCCCGCCCGCCGTCACGACCTCAACGCTCAGCCCGCCTGCCGCGTCGGCGGATACCCGCGCCGATATGATATCCCCGCCGATCAGCAGCTCCTCGATATCCCTTTTGGTTATGGGACGGTTTTGGTGCCTAAGTTCTCCCGCGAGACGTAATTCCGTGTGAGAAGCATCCTCGCTGTCACAGCCTCCGGTCAGCGGAAAAGGGTTTGACGCGCCGCAGATCGAGCCGTCCGTAAGCGCGGGAACGAACTCCTGTCCCGCGGGAAGGTTCCCCGCCGCTCCGCCTCCATAACGATATTTCAGCCTGACCGTGCGGCTGTTCGGGCTCAAAGTCAATGTGGGAGAAAAGCGGACGATACCTGCAGCCCTGTCAAGCGTCCAACCGTTTTGCAGCGGCGACCAGTTTTCCTCTTGATTTTTCTTGGCGGTATTTATAAAGATCTGCAATTCGAGAATATTTTTTCGGTCGAGATCTATATTCTCTATAACGCTGTCGGAGCAGAAGCTCTCTATCTCTTCCCACTGCATAACGGGAACGCAGTTTATAAGCAGAGCGTTCAGCGAGATCTTCTCGCTCCGCCGAAGCCCGGCTCTGAGCCAATACGCCGTCCTTCCGAACATCGTGCTTTGTATCGGCACGGTTTGCGATTTAAATCGGAAAAAACCGGTATACTCCTCTTTCGTTTGCGGATCCGCACGCTCCCAACCGCTTTCGGTAAACACACTCCATTCGGCGCTGCCGAGCTGACTTGAGGGAATGTCTCGGCACACCAAAAGCGTGAATTTGTTCGCGGGACTTTCAAGACCGATGTAAAGAGCGCGGTCGTGAAGCGCCGTAAACGGATGACAGCAGGGGATAGAGCTCTTTTCGCGGTTATTCATTATCTCAATATCGAAGACCGAGATCGGTCTGTCGAATTTATAGGAGACCAGAATATTACTTATCCGCGGAAGATAAATTTCCGACGGGACCGCATACGCGTTTTTTATTCTTTTTATTCTTGCTCTTACGCACAAACGTTGATCTGCGCCTGTCAGTACGGGCGAGATATCCGACGGGCATACGAATTTTAATTCGTAACGCGATCCTTTAACGATGGAGCCGTCTTCTCCTATCCCCGAAAAGATCTTTTTATATTCCTCAAGCTCGCGTATTACCGCAAAACCCGTTCCGTTCCAGTATTCCCAAACGACCTCATCGACGGTGATCTTTTTCCTTTCGGGTTGGCGAACATCGCTTTTTTTGACGAACAGCTTATCGGGTATAACGGGCGTCGGCAGATCACCCAAAGCGGCTCTGTCAAAATCGATATCAAACGCAAGTGTGATGACCGCTCCCGATTTGGAAAATGCCGCGGCACATTCGATATAAAGCAGATCATACGCGGCGGGAGCTTCCCCGAACGGGAAAAAAACGCCGTCGGTCTCAAGCTCGCCGTTTACGAAAACATTGTCGGGCTTTATATTCCGTCCCTCGAAGGCTATGTTTATCCCGCCGAACGAAAGACCCTCAAATTCGGCTATGCTTTTTATTTCCGCTTTTATCTCATCGCAGGCGGAAGCGGCTATCCTCATTCTGCTTTTTTCTTTGAAACAGTCGATCTCCGTCTCCCCGCCGCCCGAGACTTGAACGAACCGCGCAAGCGAAGGATCGCTCAGCCTTTCCGTCCACCGCTCACCGTCGATGCCGAGGATCGTCATATATAAGCGGCAGTTTTCCGTCAGACTTCCGAGAAGCTTGTGCCTGAAGCTTAGATATCTTTCGTTTGAATTGTCCCGAACGGACGGTTCAAAGGGCTTTTCTTTCTCGTCCCAAAAGCAAAGAAGATCGCGTGCGGGATCGGAATAAACCGTTTCTTTAACGCGCGTCGGAGCTATCCATGCGTTCAGCGTCGTTTCAAAAACCAGCCGTGAACCCTGCTCGTCGATAACGGGCGAAAATAGTTTAGAACCCTCTTTCATCGGAAAGCACTCTTTATTTATGCCGCTGAGCCTGAATTGCACATAGCCCGACGACGGTATCGCGGGAAGCGTGACCGCGCCGAGCATTTTATAAAATTCACGCCGATTGTCAAGCGGCGTAAGATCGAATTTTTCTATGGTCTCCGACATACGCCGCGCAAAAACGCAGGCGAGCGCCGTTCCCGCGTCGGGGTCGTCGGGAGAGAACCTCCATTCGGGAGTGTATTTTTTCGCAAGCTCCGCTATTTCCCGCAGAATGTCTTCATAACCGCGTTTGTCGATTTTCAGAATATCATTAAAGACCACTGCCGCCCTCCTCGAAATAAAACGGAAAAACCAGATCATAAGTATCGTTTGTATCCCTGACGACATAGCTTATATCAAAAACGATGCAGCCTTCGCGGGCGGTATCGCCGATCGTGACCTCTATGCCGCTTATTCGCGGTTCATGCAGGGTGAGCGCGTTTTTTATTTCCTCGATCATTTCGGACAGCACCGACTGCGAAAAGGACTCAAAAGCGAAATCACACAGCCGACAGCCGAAATCGGGACGCATAACGCGTTCGCCGCGCCTTGTATTCAGGATCAGCCGCACCGCCTGCGCGATGTCATCCTCTCCGCCGCACATACGAATTCTCCCGGTAACGGGATCGGGCATGACCTCAAAGCTCCAGCCGTTTCCCAAAAAAGAATGATCGCCCAAAATATCACCGCCTAATTGAGCTTAAGAATACTTCCCTTGACGTTAGTCGCTCCCGTGCTGCTCAGTTCGAGCTGCGCGTTTGCGGATACGGAAATGATCTGCCCGTTTAAATTCATCTGCATCCCTTTGAACGTGAGCCCCTGCGCCGCCTCTACCGACACGCTGAGCCCTTTTATCGTAACGCTTTGAGAAGCCCCGTCCAAGCTGATCTCGCAGGATCCCGACTTTATTTTGATCCCCGCGAGCCCTTTGAGAGTAAGGATACCGTTTTTTATCTCTACGCTTGTTTGTTCCGTCGGATCGCTCAATTTCGCCGACAGACCCGTATCGCTGAGCTCGAGCTTTTGATTTGTGACAGAGCTTATTTTTATGCCTTTGAGATCGTCGGCTTTTATTTCATTCCCGAGCTTTGTCTTGATCTCCTTTATATTGTTCAAAGGCGTCATGGTCTCAGCGGGCGGCAGCGCCGTGCCGTTGTACAGCGAGCCTATGACAACAGGAGAATCGATCTCTCCGTCCAGAAACGCCACGACCACATGATCGCCGATATCGGGAAGACTGTATATCCCGCTCCCTTCGGAGGCTGACGGCATAGCGACCTTTGCCCACGCGGTAATTCCCATACCGACAGGCTTTCCGCTCAATGAGACCCGAACGCTGGCGGGTCTCAGCGGATCGTAATTCGCGATAACGGTTCCCAGCATAATATACGGCTGTTTCGGATCATCGTCCGTCAGCATATCCGCGATATCGTTCAGCATCTTGTTCCTCTTTTCTTTTTATGGTATCGAGCCGCGGCAAGGTCATTTCGTTGAGCCTATCTCAAATGATGTGACGTATCCCCCCGAAGAAAGACTATGAGTTACTTCCTCGATGTAATAATCTCCGTCAAATTATTTTTTGTCAAGTCCCGTAAGACGTATATACCGCCCCGGGATCATCTCGGGGATACCCACGCACTTTACCGTACCCGCCGCCATATTGTCACCCAGATTATGCAGGCTTGCAGCCATGATATTGATAAGGTCAAGAGTGTTTTTGGCTTCCGAGGTGTCGATTTGGACCTTCGGGATCTGCGGCGTCGCCATTTTGTGAGGATACCCCCGCGGGGACAGCATCTGAT
>CAYPWI010000022.1:0-300 GCA_964414395.1 uncultured Ruminococcus sp. | reverse complement strand
AAAAAACGGCAGAAAGCTTAAAAGACCGCTCAGCGCACCGCTTAATTTATTTGAGGAATAGCTGGTTGCGCGATTGAAGCTTATAATGCTCTCTCCCCATTTCAGGTGCGTCAGCAGCGCTGTATTCTGCCATTTTTTCCTGAAATAGCAATGTTCTCCCAAAACGAAAAACTCATAGCCTCTTTTCAGCCCGTAATCGTAGAGATAATTGAAATCGTTGGTGTTCTGCCGAAAATCCTCAAGAATATTCCACACGTCATAGTAGACGATCCTCATATTCAGAATAGAGGTGTACATAAG
>CAYPWI010000021.1:0-13063 GCA_964414395.1 uncultured Ruminococcus sp. | reverse complement strand
TGTTCGCAAATGTCGCGAACTTCTTTTCCAGCGAACCCTCTATCGCCTTTACGACCTCGGCCGAGGCTCTGTCCATATTCGCTATACGCTCTACTACCTCGACGCGCTTTTCCTTGGGCAGCTCGGACAAGATAGCCGAAGCCTGGTCGCTTCTCGCGTAGGAAAGTATAAGAGCGATAGTCTGCGGGTGCTCGTTCTGCACGATAGCCAACAGGTTTTTGTAGTCCGCCTTGCGCACGAAGTCGAAGGACTTGGTCTCAAGTTGCTTGGTTATGCGGTTAAGCAGCATGGAAGCGGCTTCCTGACCGAACGCCTTTTCGAGAACGCTTCTCGCGTAATCTATACCGCCCTCAGCCACGACCTTCTGCGTCAGACACAGCTCGTAGAACTCGTTGAGCGTCTGTTCAACGACCTCTATGGGGTGATACTCCATTCTCGCGAGCTCTACCGAAATAGCCTCTACCTCGTCATCGGACAGGTGCTTATATATCGCGGACGCGTTTTCCGCTCCCATTGACGCAAGAACCAGAGCGCTCTTTTGAGCGGGTGTCATCTCACCGTTCTTCTCGTTATTTGCAGCCATATCTATCCCTCCAAAAGCCGAACGCCGTTACAGCTTCCCGCTTCATTAAATATATTATTCCTCGCGAAGCATATTCCTGATGATCGAAGCCACGATCTCGGGGCTGGTACGCGCGAATTCCGCGATCTCGCGCTTGAGGATCGTCTCCTTGGACTCCTTGCCCGCCTCTTCCGTAAGGCTCGCGATATTGAAATCGACTTCCTTGGGCGGTTCGTTCTCGGATTGAGCGGCATTATCGGCAGCCGCCTGCGCAGCCGCAAGAGCGAGCTCCTGTCTGCGTCTTATCTTCTTCTTTCTGCTCTTACTCATAAACAATGAAATGATCAACAAAATTACCAGTATCACGCCCAGCGAGATGACTACCATAAGCAGCATATTGCGGTAGGGATCCGCGGGGTAAGTATGGATGTTCAGACCGCCGTTGTTTCCGCTGCCCGTATTCTGACTGACGGGGAACGGCGTGGCGAAAACAGACACATTATTTACCAGAGCGCCCGCGCTCATAGCGATCATATCACGGACAAGCTCGCGGTCACGCTCGGTGATCTCGGACCGATTGAGCGCAACGCCGACCGAGACGTTATCGATGCTGTAGCCGCTCTTCGTCACCTTGGTGACAACATTGGTAACATCATACTCGATCTCGTCCTTTTTATAATAGTATTCCTCGTCTTCGTCCAATCCGGCGTCTTCCGGATAATCGGGAGAAGCGTCCGCGTTCGGCTCGAAGCCGACCAGTCCGTTGCTCCCCAGAAGTCCGATGTTGGAGTCAAGATGAAGCTCGTGATGCTTAACACCCGTGTTCTCATCGTCGACCGGGAAATATTCGGTGCTGGTGACTTCCTTATCATCAAAGTTGAGACGTGTCTTAACATTCAGCGCGTAACCGTGCTCACCGAAGATCTCGTCCATCATCTTCTCGAGATCCTGAAGCAGATACTGCTCCATCTCGCGCTCAAAGGCAAACCGCTTGCGCGCCACGCCGACGCCCGAAGGATCCTTGTTGATCTCCTCTTCCTCTTCCTTGGTGATATACTCATACATATGATTTTGCGTATCCATAAGGGATATATTATCGTATGTAAGACCTTCAACGCTCTTTGCCACGATGTCGTATATCGCGCGGACCTCGCTCGTCTTAAGCTGCTCGCTGCCGTTGAGCGTCAGAATGACCGCGCAGCTGGGCGGATCCTTCTGAGGATTTATGCTGTACTGCGGCTCATCGGGCAACGACAGGTTAGCCGTGGCATTCTGTACGGTAGAAAGCTGTCTCAGCGTTGCCCCGATGCGCGCCTCAAGCTGCTGACGAGCCACCTCGCGCTTATCGGAATCGGTAGACCACAGATCGATACTGGTGTTCCAGATATCATAATCGGGCGACGAATTGGGATAGCCCTTTACCGCAAGCTGCATACGCAAATAATCCACCTGATCGACGGGAACGGTAATCGTACCGCCCGAGACCTTAGCGCCCTCCACGCCGAGATTTTCGATCTCAGCGGCGATCTGCACAGCCTCCTGAGTGGTGAGCCCCGTGTAAAGCTCCGCCTCGTCCTTGTGGTTCAACAGATTTGCGAGGATAATGATAATGGCGATTATTATCACGGGGATCGCGATGATCATTATCCTGATCGGCACGGTAAAACCTGTCCACTTTTCTTTGATAACAGTGGTTACCTTTTTTATTCTTTCATTCATATCTTAATGATGACGCCTCCAAAACAAGACAGACCGGAAAGAACGTCCGTCCTTTATTCTGCGCCGCTCCTTACATCTTCGGGACGAAGTCCGTCAGATCTGCATATTTATAATGGAGTTATAAGCGCTTAAAACCTCGTTTTTCACAGTCGTGAGCATCTCTACCGCGATATTCGCCTTGGTGATGTTATCCTGCACCTCAGCGAGATTGTCGACGTTGCCGAGCATAAGATCGATAGCGTCGCGGTCTACCTGCTCGTTGGTCTCAATGACATTATTTACCATACCCTTAAAAATATCGAGGAACGACGCTTTCGATACATTGACCGCGAGATCAACGCCGTCGGCGCTCATGCCGATCATATTCTTCATCGGCTCCATCGGCTGGAGCTTATCGTAACCGGTCACATCCAAAATAGAAATAGCCATTTTATTTTATCCTTTCAATGAATTGACAATCTCATCAGCCCTTGCCGAGGCTCAGCGACGCCTGAATGATGCCCTGCAGCGCTTCGTACATCTGCTTGCAGGCGTTATAGGAGTTCGTAGCCTCCATAGCGTCGATCTCTTCCTTGGCGAGGTTTACGTTGGACTCATATATGTAGCCGTTCTCGTCCGCAAGCGGATGATCGGGGCTGTACACTGGCTCCGCGGGGGTCTCGTCCTCGACGACCCTCACCGCCTCAACGCCGCGCAGCTGCTTGTAGTTGTATATGTCGGGGATGTATTCTCCCTTTGCCATTTTGCACGCGAGGATCCTCTTGAAGCCCTTATCCTCGCCGAAAACCACCATCTGCCGCTTGTATGCCTCTTCGGGCGTGCCCGCGACATGATCCGCGTTTACAACGTTATGCGAGATGAGATCAAGACGGAAGCTCTGAGCGGTCATTCCCGAAACGGGGATATTAAAGGAACTTAAAAATGCCATTTATGTGCCTCCTTACTTGGTCGACAGCGCGCTTCTGATGCGCGTGAAATTGCCGTCCATCTCGTTTATCAGCGCGTCTATCTGATACGCCGTTTTCGCGTATTCCGCCATCTGCGTGACCTGATCGACGTTGTTTCCGTCCTCCTGGTCGATGGTGACCGTGTCGATATGAACGCCGTGCGCGAGGTTGAGCTCCTTCTTGATGGAACCGTCCGCGCGTATCTTATCCTTGAGTATCCCGCTGAAAGTGAGATACTTGCAGTTGTAATCGGGGGTATCGATATTCGCGATATTTTCCTGAATGATCTGCTGCTTTGTCCACATAACGTTTATGCCCTGCTCGAGTATGCGAAACGCCGTAGTGTCGAAAAGTGCCATATTCCTTGACCTCCCATGCAAAAATGCCGAAAAATAATATTATAATAAGAGATAATGACGTCAGGGCGCAATTCACCCTTCCCCTACAATAGTCCAAATATATTATACACCAACCAATTCGATTTTTCAAGTATTTTTTTTAAACAAATCGCCTCAAACAGATAATTTATGGGAAATATCATTGAGCTAAAGCGGTGAACCAGCCTTATTCTGCCGCCGATTGTACCGATCGTTAATTTTTTGACAGCGCTTTAAACAAAATTTGCGGAGAGATTTTCAGAAAAATCTACAATTATATAAAAATTTATCCTGAATTCGATTTTTTTGAAAAAACATCATCAAAAGCTCTTGACAAATCCAAAAAGCTGTGATAAAATAAATTCGTACAACTGAATATGCACTTTAAACCAATGAGGCAGAGATAAAAATGTTAGCAGAAAACCGAACGGTTTTCTCACGTGCACTCACAGAGAGCGGTCGTTGCTGAGAGTACCGCAGAACGCAGAGCATTAAATGGACTGCCGAGGGTGCGGTCAAAGGTGAGTTGTTCTTCCGCGAAATGTTGTGAAGAGCGCTTTTCCGAGTATTCCGCAACGTGCGCGAGCGTTAATCGCAAGGATATGTTAGTATCTGTCGAGTGCGCGTCTTTTGACGCGAATTAAGGTGGCACCACGGCGAATTTTTCACCGTCCTTAAGTCGGAATTATGTTTGTAATTCCGTATAAGGGCGGTTTTTTTGTACCCTAAATTCCGAAAAGACAGTTGTCGGCGGTCAAGTTTCACGAACCGAAAGCGCGCATAGGAACGACGACCGACAGCTGACCGCTGTCATAACATCTGCCGTCAAAAGGAGCTGAGAACTATGGTATTCCCCGAACTTACACAAGCGAAAATGCTCACGAGCCGCGTCGGCTGCGCTGTTATACCGCTTAGCCGCGAGCTGCTCTCCGACATCAAGACCCCGATAGAGGTGCTGCGGATACTACGTACCGCAAGCAGGCACTGCTTCATCCTCGAATCGGTAGAAAATCAGGAGCGATGGGGACGCTATACGTTCCTGGGATATGACCCAAAGCTCGAGATCTCCTGTATCGACGGCGAGGTCACGATAAAGGATATCCGCACGGGCAAACGCGGGCGGTTCCGCACGGAACATCCCGCGGAATATATCCGAGAGCTGCTGGATAAATACAAGTCCCCCTCACCCGAGGCGCTCCCCGGGCTGCCGAGCTTTTCCGGAGGGCTGGTGGGTTACTTTGGGTACGATTACATCAAGTACGGCGAACCGCGGCTCAAGCTTGACGCAAAGGACGACAAGGGCTTCAAGGACGTGGATCTGATGCTGTTCGACAAGGTAATAGCCTTCGACAGTCTGCGGCAAAAGATGATCCTGATAGTGAACATCGAAGCGTCCGATCTCGAAAGGAACTACCGTGAGGGCGTGCGGATCCTCGATGAAATGACGGAACTCATTCGCGGCGGGAAGCCCGCTCCCGAGCCAAGATCGCGGCTTACGAGCGAATTTCGGCAGCTGTTCGATAAAGAACAGTATTGCGGGATAGTCGAACGCGCCAAGCACTATATCCGAGAAGGAGATATTTTCCAATGCGTGCCCTCCAACAGGCTCGACGCGGATTTTGAGGGCAGCCTGCTCGACACCTACAGGATGTTAAGAACTACAAACCCGTCGCCGTATATGTTCTACTTCTCAAGCGATGATATGGAAGCCGCGGGCGCGTCTCCCGAGACGCTGGTTAAGCTCGAGGACGGAATTCTCCACACGTTTCCGATAGCGGGCTCCCGTCCGAGGGGGAAGACCCCCGAAGAGGACGCGATGCTCGAAGCGGAGCTTCTTTCGAACGAGAAGGAGCTTGCCGAACACAATATGCTGGTCGATCTGGGGCGCAACGATCTGGGAAAGATCTCGGAATTCGGCAGCGTCGAGGTGGAAAGGTATATGCAGATCCTGAAATTCTCACATATAATGCACATCTGCTCGACGGTGCGCGGAAGGCTGCGCAAGGGGCTGACCGCTCTTGACGCGGTGGAAGCGGTCCTGCCCGCGGGAACGCTCTCGGGCGCGCCGAAGATACGCGCCTGCGAGATCATCAACGAGCTGGAGAACTGCAAGCGCGGCATTTACGGCGGCGCGATAGGCTACATAGATCTTCGCGGCAATCTCGACACCTGTATAGGGATCCGGCTTTGCTATAAGAAGAACGGGCGCGTGTTCGTCCGCTCCGGCGGCGGAGTGGTCGCGGACAGCGTTCCCGAAACGGAATACATCGAGACGGTCAACAAGGCGAAAGCGGTCGTCAGGGCGCTGGAAGCCGTTACCAACGGGGAGGTGAGCTTATGATCGTCCTCATAGACAACTACGACAGCTTTTCTTACAATCTTTACCAGCTGATAGGCGAGTTCGAGCCGAATATAAAAGTTATCCGCAACGACGAGCTGAGCCCCGAAGAAATTCTGGCGCTTGACCCCACACGGGCAATCATCAGCCCCGGACCCGGCAGACCCTCCGACGCGGGAATGATCGAGGACTTCATAGGGAAAGCGGGAGGGAAGATCCCTCTTTTGGGGGTATGCCTCGGGCACCAGGCGATCTGCGAGGTGTTCGGCGCGAAGATCACCTACGCCAAGCGGCTGATGCACGGCAAGAAGTCGGCGGTGACGTTCGATACGGCAAGCCCGATCTTCAAGGGTCTGGACGGAACTCACGAGGCGGCACGGTATCATTCGCTTGCCGCCGCCGAGGAGAATTTCCCCGCCTGTCTGAAGGTCACGGCGCGGACGGACGACGGAGAGATAATGGCGGTCGAACACGAAAAATACCCCATTTTCGGACTGCAATTTCACCCGGAAAGCATACTCACGGACTGCGGAAAAACAATACTGAAAAATTTCCTTGAAATATAATGAATTTTTCACGCGAAAAAACGGTATTTTCGGCGCAGTTTAAATCGCATTTATTTATAATGTGATTTTTTGATATTTTGGCTTGTTGACTTAATATTTCAGATATCATCAACATTTTTTACTGGCTTGATTTTAAGCACATTTTTCAAGCCTTTCTATCGCGGTTTTTCCGCACATATTTGGGAGGTAATTTACCATGATCAAAGAAGCGATTTCCAAGCTCTGCAACAGAGAGGATCTTACATACTCGGAAGCCGAAACGGTTATGCGCGAGATAATGAGCGGCGGGACGGAGCAGTCTCAGACCGCCGCCATGCTCACCGCGCTTCACATGAAGGGCGAGACGTCGGACGAGATCGCGGCGTTCGCGTATGTTATGCGCGACTGCGCGACACGCGTCGACCACAAGGGCGAGGTGCTGGAGATCGTCGGCACGGGCGGCGACGGAGCACAGTCCATCAACATCTCCACCATATCGGGAATGGTCTGCGCCGCGGCGGGCGCTAAGGTCGCCAAGCACGGCAACCGCGCGGCTTCCTCAAAGTGCGGCGCGGCGGACTGCCTAGAGGCGCTGGGCGTGAACATCAGCACGTCGCCCGAGAGCTGCGCCAAGCTGCTCGACAACGTGGGAATGTGCTTTATGTTCGCGCAGAGATACCACAGCGCGATGAAGTTCGTTGGTCCCGTGCGCCGCTCGATCGGTATCCCGACCGTGTTCAACATCTTGGGTCCGCTCACCAACCCCGCTCACGCCGACTTGCAGCTGCTGGGCGTATACAAGCCCGAGCTGCTCAAACCAATGAGCGAGGCTCTGATGCGGCTGGGCGTAAAGCGCGGCATGGCGGTCTACGGCGAGGACGGACTCGACGAGATCTCGATAGGCGCGCCCACCATGGTGGTGGAGTTCTCGGACGGGAACGTTCACGAATTCACGATAACGCCCGAGCAGTACGGGCTTCAAAAGCACAGCATCGCCGAGCTGCGCGGCGGCGATCCCGCCGAAAACGCCAAGCTCGCGAGGGAGATACTGAGCGGCAAAAGGAACGCGGGACGCGACGCTGTACTTCTGAACGCGGGCTGCGCGCTTCATCTTGCTAACCGCACCTCTATCGAGGAAGGGATAAGGCTCGCCGCCGAGACTATAGACAGCGGCGCGGCACTGGATATGCTGAACAGATATGTCGGCATCTCGCGCGGATTGGAGTAATATATGAACAACATTCTAAACGAACTGGCGGAACTCGCGAAACAGCGTGTTGCCGACCTTAAGGAAGAGATCGATATTGAGGATATCCGTTACCGCGCCGAGAGCCTTAGACGCAATACGGGTTTTCAGTTTGAGAAGGCGCTGAAAACGGACGATATCGCGTTCATCTGCGAAGTGAAAAAAGCGTCGCCTTCCAAGGGCGTTATCTCGGAGGATTTTCCGTTCCTCGAGATCGCCAAGGATTATGAAAAAGCGGGCGCGGCGGCGATATCCGTGCTGACGGAGCCGTTTAAATTCCTCGGCAGCGGAAAGTATCTTCGGAAAATAGCCGCCGAGGTGAAGATCCCCACGCTGCGAAAGGACTTCATCGTCGACGAGTATATGATCTACGAGGCGAAGATTCTCGGCGCGTCGGCGGTGCTGCTGATCTGCTCCATACTGACGGATGATCAGCTTGCGGATTATATCGAACTCGCGCACGATCTCGGTATGTCCGCTCTTGTGGAGGCTCACGACGAGAAAGAGGTCAAGACAGCCGTGGATATAGGAGCCGGGATCATCGGCGTGAACAACCGCGATCTCGGTGATCTCAGTGTAAATATGGATAATTCCGCGCGGCTGCGCGATCTGGTGCCGCCCGACAGGATATTCGTCTCCGAAAGCGGCATCAAGACCGCCGAGGACGTGGAAAAGCTGCGGAAGATCGGCGCGAACGCCGTGCTTATCGGAGAAACGCTTATGCGAGCGCCCGACAGATCGGCAAAGCTCGCCGAGCTGCGCGGCAGATAGGAGACGAGCCGTGAAGATCAAGCTCTGCGGACTGTTCCGCGAATGTGACATAGACTATGTAAACGAAGCGCTGCCCGACTGCGCGGGGTTTATCGTGATGTTCCCGAAAAGCCACCGCAATATAGATCTCGAAACGGCTTTTCACTTACGTTCGCGGCTGGATAAGCGCATAACGCCCGTCGCGGTCTCGGTCAACGCCGATCTTGAGGAATTCGCCGAGTTTGCAAGAAGCGGCGCGGCGGACGTTCTCCAATGTCACGGAAATGAAAGCGCGGAATATATCGCGAGGCTTCGCGAGATGACGGGAGTTCCGATAATCAAGGCGGTAAAGGTAACCGGCGCCGACGATGTCCAAGCCGCCGATAAGCTCGGCGCGGACTTTCTGCTTTTGGACGGCGGCACCGGCAGCGGTCGGACATTCGATCACGAGCTTATTCCTCAGGATATCAAAACCCCATTCTTTCTGGCGGGAGGGCTTACCCCCGAAAACGTCCGCGAGGCGGCTTTGCAAGTCGATCCGTATGGCGTGGATATGTCAAGCGGGATAGAAACGAACAAACTGAAAGACAGGGAAAAAATACTCGCGGCAGTAAAGGCTGTACGCGAAATAAGGGAGATTTTACCATGAGCAAAGGAAGATACGGAGATTTCGGCGGACAGTACGTCCCCGAAACGCTGATGAACGAGATACACAAGCTGGAGGAAGCATACGAGCATTACTCCAAGGACCCGGATTTCATCGCGGAATTAGACAAACTTAACCGCGAGTACGCGGGCAGACCGTCGCTGCTGTACTACGCAGAGAAGATGACCAAGGACTTAGGCGGCGCGAAGATCTACTTCAAGCGTGAGGACTTGAACCACACGGGTTCCCACAAGATAAACAACGTTTTAGGTCAGTGCCTGCTCGCCAAGAAGATGGGCAAGACGCGCATCATCGCGGAGACGGGCGCGGGTCAGCACGGCGTCGCGGCGGCTACCGCGGCGGCGCTTATGGGGCTGGAGTGCGAGATCTTCATGGGTAAAGAGGACACCGTTCGTCAAGCCTTGAATGTCTACAGAATGGAGCTTCTGGGCGCTAAGGTAACGCCCGTCACCACCGGCACGATGACGCTCAAGGACGCGGTGAACGAGGCTATGCGCGACTGGTCCGCCCGCACGGACGACACTCTCTATGTGCTCGGCTCGGTGATGGGACCTCACCCGTTCCCGATGATCGTCCGCGACTTCCAGAGCGTTATTTCAAGGGAAGCACGCGAGCAGATCCTCGAGCGCGAGGGAAAGCTCCCGACGGCGGTCATGGCGTGCGTGGGCGGCGGTTCAAACGCCATGGGAATGTTCTACAACTTCATCAACGATAAGAACGTTCGGCTTATAGGCTGTGAGGCTGCGGGACGCGGCGTGAACACGGGCGAGACGGCGGCGACGATCGCAACGGGCTCGCTCGGGATATTCCATGGAATGAAGAGCCTGTTCTGCCAAAACGAATACGGTCAGATCGCGCCCGTTTATTCGATCTCGGCGGGGCTTGACTATCCGGGCATAGGCCCCGAACACGCGCATCTTAACGAGATAGGACGCGCGGAATACGTTCCCGTAACGGACGAGGAAGCGGTCACGGCGTTCGAGTACATAGCCCGTACCGAGGGCATAATCTGCGCGATAGAATCGGCTCACGCGGTCGCGCATTTAATGAAGATCGCACCGACTTTGACAAAGGACGACGTCATCATCTGCTGTCTGTCGGGGCGCGGCGACAAGGACGTGGCGGCGATCGCGAGATATAGGGGGAAAGAGCTTTATGAGTAACAGAATAGCAAAGGCGTTTGAGGATAAAAAAGCGTTCATAGGATTTCTGACGGCGGGCGACCCGACGTTTGAGCAGTCGTTCGAGAATATTATGGCGATGGTGAACGCGGGCGCGGACTTGGTCGAGATCGGGATCCCATTCTCCGACCCGATAGCCGAGGGCGTGGTAATACAGAACGCGGACGTTCGCGCTTTAAAGGCGGGAATGACCACCGAGCGCGCGTTCGAGCTGGCGGCGATGGTTCGAGAAAAGACGGATATCCCTCTCGTGTTTATGACGTATCTCAATCCCGTGTTCAAATACGGCTATGACAGATTTTTCGGGAAGTGCGCCGAGATCGGGATAGACGGACTTATCGTCCCCGATATGCCGTTTGAGGAGAAGCACGAGGCGGCAAAGGCGCACGATATCTCGATCATTTCGATGATCGCGCCTACCTCCGAGGATCGCATCAAGGCTATCGCGGAGGACGCGGAGGGATTTCTGTACATAGTAAGCTCCATGGGCGTGACGGGCGTTCGCTCGGAGATAAAGACCGACCTCGCCGCCATTATGGAGAACGTCAGGAAATACGCGAAAGTCCCCGCCGCCATTGGCTTCGGTATCTCCACGCCCGAACAGGCAAAGAAGATGGCAGAGCTTTCGGACGGCGTTATCGTGGGTTCCGCGATAGTGAGCATTACCGAGAAATACGGTGATAAGGCGGCGGACGAGATCTTCACCTATGTAAAGTCCATGACCGACGCGATACATTAACAAAAAGGCTCGTGAAACATCTCACGAGCCTTTATTTATGGATCCCCCGGCTCTCCAGAAGCGCTTTCAACTCTTCTGCCGACCCTTCCGAATATGAATCGTTATGCACCGCCAAAAACCTTTCGCGTCCGTCGAGCGTCAGACTTATGTAGAGGGCGTTGTTCTGCTCAAAATATTTATTCATTGTCGAATACTCGAAGCGATCCTCACTTTCAACGTCATCGAGCGAATGTCTGCACAGAACACAATCATCCAAAAAATCATATTTTCTGGGAGCCATAAAACTCGGCAGCTTGAGATATCTCACGATCAGAAACTTATTGTAAAATACGCGCCACAAAAGGAACAGCGCGCCCACTATCAGCGAAGCTATTCCCAAAGCGGGATCGCCGCTGCCGTCGGATATCGATCTGTACAGCACAAAGCCGCCTATTATGATAAGAGCCGCGCCGCACACCATGACAACATACGTCCCCACAACGACGCGCTTCTCTTTTCTGCCGTGTTTCATTGAAAACGCAAGATCCTTTTTATTTATCGTGGTTTGGTTTGCGATCATATTTTTCCTCCGTGGTTTTTTTGTGAATGATGCTTTCATCCGTTTACTTTCTCCAAAAGGTCGGCGGGCGTTATCGCCGGGACAGAGCCGCCCTTGAAATCCTTGACGTTTCGGGTGACGATGTAGTCTAAATGGTATTCTTCGGCGCACGCAGCTTGAATACTATCTTCGACATCAGAAAAATCCTCATCTCGTAAAGCATTAAGCATTTTGGATTTGTCAATATTGATAAGATCCATGATCTCAATGACACCTATAATCATTTTTCTGCGCTCTTCAAGCGGAATTTTTCGTAAACAATCAGCTATTGAATGAGCAGTCACGCAACCACAAAGCTTATCTGTACGACACAAAGCAATAATTTCACGCGCCTCTTTGATAAACGGCTCGCGTTCGGCAAGATAGTCAAGCAAAATATTGGTATCAATTAAAACCTTCATAAGCCCTCCCCATATTTTTCCATAAGGGCTTGATATAACATCTCTTTATCATTATCGCCAATATCGGATACATAGTGCGAATTCTCTCTGACCAAACGATCAAGCCTTTCAAAAGCCTTGCTCTTCTCTTCCAGCTCTTTCTCCTTCGCAGCTTTTTCCTGCTCAGCTGCTTTTTCCTGTACATCATTACCATAAAATCCCTTGACGAATTCGACCAGATTTTTCACCTGACCTTCTGACAGCGAGCTTATAAGTTCAACAGCCATTTCTCTTGTACTCATAACGATCCCTCCTTAATGGGTCTTCAAATAATATCATATTTCTCCATTAGAGCTTCTGCAATAAGTTCCTTGTAGTCGTCACCAATATCCGCACAGAGATATGCCTCTTCTTTAATCAGCTTAGTGATCTCCTCATACGATCTCCTACGCTCCCCAACTTCTTTTTCATCGGCAAATTTTTTCCGGGTGTCTTTGTCCGGGTCAAACACGATATTCATAGTCCATATCTCTCCTCACGATATTTCGCAAGCATTTCCTTGTAATTGTCACCCATATTCACAAAGAGATATGCGCTTTCCTCTACAGATATCCTCAGATGCTCGTAGGCTTCACGCTTTGTTCTCTTCTTGAAAGTATCATCCGCGCTCTTGGAATACTTTTTGACGAATTCATCAAGCTCTTTCTCGGTAAAGCTATTTATTATTTCGATAGCCTGTTCTCTTAAAGTCATATCGACCACCTTCTCCGATTATATTATACCACATTCTTTAAACTATGTCAAGAATTTGCTTTCGCAAATTCGGTTAGCTCCGAGTAACCGCTTGAACAGAAAAAAGTTTGTGAAAAATCCACAAAAAGCTTGTTAAATTTTCTACTATGAAATAATTCTCAAAAAAGCTATTAGTTATAGATTTTTTGTCGGATTTATGCTATAATTAACATTGGTATATCGATTATGCGTCACATATAGATATTACAGTATATGGCGCGT
>CAYPWI010000020.1:0-13234 GCA_964414395.1 uncultured Ruminococcus sp. | reverse complement strand
TCGGTCAGGTTCTCCGCGGTGGTGGTCAGGTTGTCGATCTTGTGCTCGAGACGGTTCTGAGTAGCACCGAATGTAGCTCTAACCATGGAAACCTTGTTGATAGCGTTATCGATCTGGTCGATAGCGTAGTTAGCGTCTTCCTGAGTGTTCAGGTTGAGGTTAGCGGTGTTAAGACCATCAGCGCGGCTGGAGATGTTGAGGTTAGCCTTGAGGTTGCCCATACCCTCGGTAGTGTACTCCATAGTGAAGTCAACGCTGTCCTTGGTGCGAGCGCCGGTCTGAAGTACAAGGTGATCGGTGTAGGTCAGAGGAGCGGTTGCGGACTTGTTGGAGTTCGCAGCGGAAACCTTGCCGGTCTGCTTAACTTCGATAGTGGGGAGCTTACCCTTTTCAAATACATTGTGCTCAAAGCCGAGATCGAATGTCAGCATACCGGTAGAGCCGGAGCCTGTAGTAGGATCTGCCTGAACAACAGCCTGAATGGTCGCGATCTCATCGCCGCCATCAGATGTACCGATCTTGATAGAACCGTTATCGGCAAAGGTGAGGTGGAAAGTAGAGGAACCAACGGTCATCGTCTGAGCGTCTACTTTGCCATTGTAAGACTCGGTATCGCTGAACTTCAAAGTAAGATCAGCCGCTGTAGTTGCTTTGCCGGTATAGTTTACTTTCAACTGTGCGTCATTGAGCTTGTCGAGAAGGGTGTTGATATCGTCGGTGATCAGCGAAACATCGGAAGCGGTATCGCCGATAGCGATCGTTACATCGTCAGCATCCTTAAGCTTGGTAGCATTGTCATCGGTACCTTCGTTGAAGATATCTGCGCCGTCAGTCAGCGTAGCAGCGCCCTTAGCGGTAGCAACAACGCCTGTAGAAGGATTGTTGAATGTAAGAGTGATCTTATCACCGGTCTTAAGGTTAGATGTATCAAGAACGAGTTCTCCAACCTCTACGCCGCCGATCTTAACGGTGAAACCACCGGTCTTGGAACCTACGTTGTCAACCTCGGTCGTAACCTTAGAGGTATCAGCGCCGTTGGTAGCCTCGCGAGCAGTCCAGGTATTAGCGGTAGCGTCGAACTCGAATGTTACGTCAACAGACTCCGGACCGAAGGTCTCGGGCTTGCCGTCTTCACGAGTCCATGTCTTGTTAAGAACCTTCCAAGCGTCCTTTGCAACATCACCGGTGTTCCACAGAGAATCATCGAGAGTGTTCACATCGCGCTTGCCAAGAACATCAGCGCTTCTGTTGCCGCTTGCGTAGTCAAACTTGCCGTTTACAGCCTTAGTGCCGTCAGCCATAACACCGCCGTTGAGCATTACGGTACCGTTGAAGTCGGTATCAGCGATCTGGTTCAGTTCATCGTTCAACTGGTTGAACTCGAGCTGAACAGCGTCACGGTCAACTTCGTTCTGGTAAGTGCCGTTAGCGGCTTCGGAAGCGAGTTCCTTCATTCTGCGAAGAATGTTGTGGGACTCCTGAGCAGCGCCCTCGTAGGTCTGGATCATGTTGATGCCGTCCTGAGAGTTGCGAACTGCCTGGTTCAAGCCCTTGATCTGGCTTCTCATCTTCTCGCTGATAGCAAGACCCGCGGCATCGTCGCCCGCGCGGTTGATGCGGTAGCCGGAAGCGAGCTTCTCGGAGCTCTTCTTAAGACCCGCTACGTTGGTGTTGAGCTTGTTGTACTACCATTCCCTATGTATTGATGCGTTTTTTCGGCAGGAAAATTATTCCTTTTTTCGAGCGTATGGAAAAATTGATTTTATCCGTTTTGTGCATATGAACTACTTGAAAAAATATAATATATGTGTTATAATATTTAAAGTGGCTAAACCCGCCCATCGTTAAAGAAAGGAATTCGGATCATGAAATTATCTATAGGAATGATCGTCAAGAATGAGGAAAAGTATCTCGAACAGTGCCTGACCGCGCTTAAACCTATTTTGGAGAACGTAGACAGCGAGCTTATCATCGCCGATACGGGTTCTACGGACAGAACCGTCGAGATCGCCAAACAATTTACCGATAATGTTTTCCACTTCGAGTGGATAAACGATTTCGCCGCCGCCCGCAACTCCACGCTCGATAAGGCTAAGGGCGAGTGGTATATGTATATCGACGGCGACGAGATAATCAAAGACGCTTCCGAGCTTATTGAGTTCTTCAATTCGGGCGAGTATCATAAATACGGCGCGGCGACGTATGTTCAGAGAAATTATAACGATCTCCAGAATATGGATCTTTACAGCGACTATAATGCGCCGCGTATGTCCGCTCTGAAAAACGGCGTTCGTTTTTATAAAAAGATCCACGAGGTTTTTGATCAAAATTTTGAGCCCGTTAAAAACCTTAACGTCATAGCAGATCATTACGGATATGTCTACAAAGACGGAGAAAAGCTCCTTGAACTCAGAGAGAAGAAGACCTCGCGCAATCTTGAACTGTTGTTCCAGGAGCTGGAGGAACAAAAAGCAAAAGGCGAGATCAAATATACGACCTATGGGCAGATCGCGGACTGCTATATCTGGCTTGAGGATTATGATAACGCAATAAAATATATCGATCTCGGAATGGAAAATTGCCATCGTGCCAGTTACACATATATAGATTATTTCATTAAAAAAATAAAAACCCTATATTCAATGAAAAAGTATGAGGACGCTATAGAGGTCGGTAATCAATATTTCAGTAAGGACGATCTTGCCAGAACGCAAAAGCTTGTAAGCGACTGCACTATATATTTTTATATGGCAAAATCGAGCTATATGCTGAAAAAATATGATGACGCCATCAACAGATCTATCCTCGGTTTTGAGATATACAGAGACTATCTCAAGGGAAAGCTTTTCACGCCGGAGCTGAATTATTGCAGCGTAGATGCAACGATCCCACTGCTGAAACAGATATGCAGTATGTTTTTTGATTCCTGCACAAAGTTGAAAAAATACGATATTGCGGCAAGAGAAGCAGATATTATGCCGATCGATAAGTTTATGTCCGATGCGAAGTTTATGAAGCTCTTTCTTAAACTGCGCGTTGAGGTCATGGAAAAGACAAACTACAATAGGCTGCCCGATCTCTATTATAGCCTGGACGAAACAAACAGAGAAATGTTCGTCAATATCCTTATCCGCAATGTTTTAAAGACAGAGCAGATCGAACACTTTTTAAAGAAGCTCTCGATCATTGCCAACGGAAACGAACGGCTTGCCGATATGATCAAGCTTTGCAGCAGCTTCTTTATTCACCATGATCTCAAGCCCGGACGGACAACCGAATTCATCGAAAAACACGGCACAAAAGATAATGAAGTCGTTTGGATATTGATGATGAAGCGCAATTTCGATATTACTCCTTTTATCTGCGCGAAGGACTTCGATCCTCTGGAAAGTGTTGACAACGTATATCAGGATCTTGTCCAGGCGGATGCCGCAATGGCTCTGTTCTCGACTCAGATGCAAAGATTGTCAAATGAGGGCTTGGAAAAAGCGGTCACCGTATTTGAAAGCGCGGTCATCAGCGCGACGGGATACCATTTCGACACAACAAAGGTCATTCAGATCTTCTTTATGCTGGGCAAACGGTGGAAAGAGCTTAATCCCGACAAGGAGCTGCCCGAAAACGTAGCCTTTGCTCTGGAATTGGGAGAGGTCTCCGATCATCATCGCAGAAAACGCTATGAAGAGGCTGTAAAGCAGCTTAATAAGCTTATTGAGGAAGAGCTTATAAAAACGCCCGCCGCTCCCGAGCAGCCGAATGACAGCGAGAAGACCGGCGAAGACGAGCAGACCGAAGAAAGCGGTCAAACCTATGAGAACGAGAAGGTGAAGATACTTCGTCATTATCTTTTCATAGTGAATAAAGATATGGAAAAGAACGCGGAAATGGCGGAGAAACAAAATGCCGATCCTGTGCTTACGGAGCTCGCCGCAAATATCAAAAAAGAGATCCGCACCATGATCGACGCGTGGGATCTCGACGGCGCGGAGGACGCGCTGAACCAGATGGCGAAAATGGCTCCGTTCGACCCCGATATCGAGGATATCCGCGACGAGATAATCGACAGAAAGATAAACTATATGAATTATATGTAAGCTTTCTGTCAAATCCCGTAATATATGCAAGTGTTCTCCGCCCGAGCTCGGGCGGAGAATTTTTTTAATTTTTTTAATAAAACCTATTGACAGGTCAATAATAATGGTGTATAATACAATCAAACAGTTGAACGAGTGTTCAACTGTTCCGATGATTTTTTAGTATTTGTCCCATAGTATAGGAGAGTTTATGTTAAACGATATCCCACATTGCGAGTTTATGCACGCGCACCCCGAGACGATAGAGAAGATCAAGGCTGCTATGCCCGACGACGACACATTGATTGATCTTTCGGAGCTTTTCAAGGTCTTCGGGGACTCCACGCGTATAAAGATACTCAGCGCCTTGAGCGGCGGAGAATTGTGCGTCTGTGACGTTTCTACAGCGGTGGGAATGACCGGCAGCGCGGTCTCGCATCAATTGAAGATCTTAAGGAACGCGGGGCTTATCAGCTTCCGCCGCGAGGGGAAGACAGTGTTCTACGCGCTGGCGGACGATCATGTAACGACGATCTTAAATCAAGGTCTGGAGCACATCAACGAATAGCCGACGTTATGGCGGCGCAATGTAGGCGCATTTTAGCAAGAACAATATTCGGAAGAGCGTTGAAATTTCCATTCAAATAAAGGAGATGATGTTATGATCGATTTCTGGAGCAGCTTCGCGAGGTTCTACGATGTCGCCGAGGCGCTGAACGGCGAGGTCTATCGAGAAATGCTGTCGCAGACGCGAATTCTCATACCTCGCGGAGCGAAGGTCCTCGACTGCGCGGCGGGCACGGGAGCGCTGACTGTTGCGGCAGCTGAAAGAGCGGGGATCGTCTTTTGCACCGATAATTCGCAGAAAATGCTGGAGGTCGCGCGGAACAAATGCGTCCGCCGCCGTCTGGATAACGTGCTCTTTGAGCGGAAGAATATATTCCATACGAAGTGCAGGGATAGCACATTCGACGTCGTTATAGCGGGGAATGTGCTGCATCTGCTGGCAAATCCCGAAAGAGCGGTGAAGGAGCTTGCCCGCGTCTGCAAGCCGGGCGGGAAGCTTATCCTGCCGACATTCGTCCTGAAAAACAAGAACGCTCTCTCGGAAAAGCTGATCGGCATATATCAAAAGCTCGGGTTCAGCCCGAACGGCGAATATTCCCCGAAAAGCTATGTGGAAATGCTGAAAAGCTGTGATGTTGGAGAGGTCAAGGCACGGCTCATCAAAGGAACTATCCCTTGTTGTTACGCCGTAATAAACATAAGAAAATGAGTGTGGGCGATCCGCGAAAGCGGTCGGCACAGCGTGATGTTCGCAGCGCGTATGCGACGTTTTGTTAAACAAGAACCACATTCCGGAAAGCGATGAAATTTCAAAACGCGGCGAACGAGTTATTACGCGCGCAGCGAAGCGAGCACGGAATGACTCGCGAGCCGGCGAGCAAAATGCTTCGCATTTTGCGCTTTTGAAATTTCTATTTAGATAAGGAGAAGGTTATGAAGAAGACTTTTAAGATGATCGACCTGGATTGCGCTAACTGCGCCGCTAAAATGGAGACCGCCATCAAGAAGATCGACGGCGTGACCAACGCGACCGTAAGCTTTATGAGCCAGAAAATGACGATAGAAGCCGACGACGCGCGTTTTGACGATATAGTCAAGGAAGCGGTGAAGGTCTGCAAGAAGGTTGAACCCGACTGCGAGATCGTTATAAAATAAGAAAGAGTAAGGCGGCGAGTTTATGACCCGAAAACAGAAGAAGTGGCTTATCCGCATAATCGCGGCGGCGGTGATCTTCACGGCGGGATTGTTTATCCCAAAGTCCGAGGAGCTGTTCTCCGTGCTGTGGTGGGTGCGTCTGGCGGTGTTCCTCGGGGCGTACCTCACGGCGGGGTGGGATATCCTCTACAAGGCGGTGCGCAATATCGCGCACGGGCAGGTGTTCGACGAGAATTTCCTCATGGCGATAGCGTCGGTGGGCGCTATGGTGATCGGGGAATACTCCGAGGGCGTGGCGGTCATGATCTTCTATCAGGTCGGCGAGCTGTTCCAGTCGATCGCCGTGGGGAAGTCGCGGCGTTCCATTTCCGATATGATGGATATCAACCCCGAGTTCGCGAATGTGGAGCGTGACGGAGAGGTGTCCGAGGTCGAGCCCGACGAGGTAGCCGTCGGGGAGATCATCGTCATCAGACCCGGCGAGCGCGTGCCTCTTGACGGTGAGATCGTGTTCGGCTCGAGCGGGCTGAACACAGCCGCTCTGACGGGAGAAAGCGCCCTGCGCGAGGTCACGGTCGGCGACGACGTGATAAGCGGCAGCATCAACACGGGCGGTCTGCTGAAAGTGAGGGTATCCAAGCCCTACAGCGACAGTACCGTGGCGAAGATATTGGAGCTGGTCGAAAATTCCTCCGAAAACAAGGCGACGACGGAGAACTTCATCACGCGCTTTGCGAGGGTGTATACACCTATAGTCGTGATCTCCGCGGTATTGCTGGCGGTCGTTCCCCCATTGTTTGACGGGAATTGGGGCGGCTGGGTCTATAAAGCCCTGACGTTCCTTGTAGTCAGCTGTCCGTGCGCGCTGGTCATCTCCGTGCCGCTGTCCTATTTCGGCGGGATAGGCGGAGCGTCGCGGCGCGGGATCATGGTGAAGGGTGCGAATTATCTGGAATCCCTCGCCAAGGCTAAGACGTTCGTCTTCGACAAGACGGGCACTATCACCAAGGGCAGCTTTGCGGTGACGGAAAATCACCCCGAGGGAATTTCGGAGGAAGAACTCCTGCGCCTATGCGCGGCGGCTGAGCAGATCTCCGCGCATCCCATAGCGCTCTCGGTAGTAACGGCGGCGCGTAAGCTCGGGGAGATCCCCAAGGCGGAGCACGCGGAAGAGATCGCGGGCTTCGGCGTTACGGCGACGGTGGACGGTCACGAGATCTCCGTCGGGAACGCGCGGCTGATGAACAAAGTCGGTGCTAAATTTGAAGACGGAGAAGCCGCGGGAACGGTCGTTCACTGCGCGGTGGACGGCGAATACAAGGGCTGTCTTATCGTCTCGGATGAGATCAAACACAACAGCGCCTCGGCATTGGCGGAGCTTAAAGCGCTCGGCGCGCAAAGGACTGTTATGCTGACGGGAGATCGGAAGATCACCGCCGAGAAGGTGGCGAAGTCCGTCGGCTTAGATGAGGTAATATCTCAGCTGCTGCCCGACGGGAAGGTCACGGCGCTGGAGGAGATCTATTCCGAGAAGCCGCCCAAGACCACACTCGCGTATATCGGCGACGGCATGAACGACGCGCCCTCACTTGCCCGCGCGGATGTGGGCATAGCTATGGGCGCTCTCGGCTCGGACGCAGCTATCGAGGCGGCGGATATCGTGCTGATGAACGACGATATAGGCAATCTTCCCTTGAGCGTCAGAATAGCCCGAAAAACGCGTAGGATAGTCACCGAAAACATCGTCTTCGCGCTGGGCGTAAAGGCGGCGGTGCTTATCCTAACGGCGTTCGGGCTTGGCAATATGTGGATGGCGGTATTCGCGGACGTGGGAGTCTCCGTTATCGCGATAATAAACGCCATGAGATGTATGAGGATATAAATAATTTCCCCCGCGTTGGCTCGCGGGGGAATTTTTCTGTCACATAAGAATTGACATTTTTTGTCGGATATGCTATAATATACTTGCCGGTTACGCTCCGGACGCTTTTGCGGAAGGAGGTGAGCATAAATGACGGAGTTTATAACATTCCTTTATACCATCATGGCAAATGTTATCGCAAGATACATTTGTAAATGGCTCGATGGTAATAAGTAACAGGTGAGCCTGAAAAGGATTTAAAAAATCGCCCCCGCGTGGCATCGCGGGGGAAATTTTGTGAGCACAATATGACGTGTTCAACATTCCTTCGTTTATATTATACCACACCCATTTTGAATTGTCAATCCCTTTTTGCATGGAACTTTTGATTTTTGACAAAATCTTTTGTGAATACGGTATGCGGATAGATGAGTAATGCTAATACCCTAAGATAGAATTGACATTTTTTGTCGGATATGCTATAATATACTTGCCGGTTACTTCCGGCCGTATTTTTGCGGAAGGAGGTGAATGTAAATGGCGGAATTTGTAACGTTCCTCTATACCATCATGGCAAATGTTATCGCAAGATACATATGCAAATGGCTCGATGGTAGAAAGTAATTCGGCGAGCCTGAAAAGGATTTAAAAAATCGCCCCGCGATGGCAGTCGCGGGGCGATTTTTTGTGAATGCAATCTGGCGGATCACATGTTCCTCTTTGTATATTATACCACACTCATTTTGAATTGTCAACCCCTTTTTGCATGGAACTTTTGATTATTGACAAGATCTTTTGTGAATACGGTATGCGGATAGATGAGTAATGCTAATACCCTAAGAAAGAATTGACATTTTTTGTCGGATATGCTATAATATGCTTGCCGGTTACGCTCCGGACGCTTTTGCGGAAGGAGGTGAGCATAAATGACGGAGTTTATATCCTTTTTGTATACCATCATGGCAAATGTTATCGCAAGGTACATATGCAAGTGGCTAGATGGTAAAAAGTAACAGGTGAGCCCGAAAAGGATTTAAAAAAATCGCCCCCGCGTTGCACCGCGGGGGAAATTTTGTGAGCACAATATGACGTGTTCATCCTTTCTGCACTTTCATTATACCACACCCATTTTGAATTGTCAACCCCTTTAGGGGTAACTTTTTAATTTTATGTGATGTGTGATGCGGTATAACTATAGAAGGGGTAGGAACTTATTCTTCTTTGAAAGCGGAAAGGTTTGTATTTTCAATGTTTACGGTGCTTACGGCGCCGTCCGTGAAAAATACCCGCACATCGCTTTTACTGTAGAGCGTGATGTGATGTATCAGCGTGTTCCACAGCTCGCCGCTGAATTCCTCGAGCGGGCAATTTTCGGCGGCTTCCGCGGAAATGCGCTCGTTTACGGCAATTATAAAAATATGCTTCAACTCCGCCTCAATGAAATGGGGCGGAGCGCATTTTTTATTCGGACATTTCCAGATGACTTTGCGGTATTTGTTGGTGGAATGTAAGATCTTCGGCTCGTAGCAGCCGCCGCACTCGCCGCATATTATCTTCGCGGTGAATATCTCCGCGGGGGACAGATCGTCGTCGGGAAAGCGGCGCTTGTCCAGCTCTTTCTGGACTTCCTCGTAAATGTCCTCGGGGATTATCGGCTTGTGATCTTCCTCGATATAATACTGAGGAAGCTCGCCGCGGTTAAGGCGCTTGGTCTTGGTGAGATAATCCACGGTGAAGACCTTTTGCAGCAGCGCGTCGCCCTTGTACTTCTCGTTGGATAGGATACTCGCCACGGTAGCGCCGTACCATTTCCGCTGACCGCCCGGCGCGGGTATTCTTTCCGCCGTGAGGATCCTTGCTATGCCGTGCGGAGAATTCCCCTCGAGGAACATCTTATATATCCTGCGGACGACTGCCGCCTGTTCGTCATTGACTATAAGTCCCCCGTCCGCACCCCTGTCGTATCCCAGAAATCGGGAGAAGGGTACCGACACTTTCCCGTCCGCGAAACGCTTGCGCTGTCCCCAGGTGCAGTTCTCCGAGATCGAGCGGCTCTCCTCCTGCGCGAGGCTTGACATGATCGTCAGCATCAGCTCGCCCTTGCCGTCGAAGGTGCGGATATTCTCCTTCTCGAAGAAGCACTCCACGCCGTGTTCCCTCAATAAGCGAATGGTGGAAAGGCTGTCGACGGTGTTCCTCGCGAAGCGGCTGACGGACTTTGTGATGATGAGGTCGATCTTCCCCGAAAGCGCGTCGGAGATCATCTGCTTGAAGCCCTTGCGGCGGGTGGTCGAGGTGCCCGTGATACCTTCGTCGATGTAGACGTTCACGAATTCGAGGTCTTTATTCTCCCGAATAAAATTCGTGTAGTAGCTGACCTGCGCCTCGCAGCTGGAGAGCTGATCCTCGTGGTCGGTGGAGACCCGCGCGTAAGCGGCGGCGCGGCGCTTGTCGTCCGAGCCGTAGAGCTGCCTTGTCGCGGGGATAGCGGTTATTCGTACTGCCATGTAGCCGCCCTCCCGTCGTAGAACTCCACATCGAGCGTTCCGCTGTCGTAGACGAAGACGCGAAAAACGTTCTCGGAGAACTCCGCGTCGGTCATGCCGAACAGGTCTTTCAGCTTGTCCTCCTTGAGCTTGGCGTTGACGCAGCGGCGGCAGTGCCAGCAGGCGTATTTCCCGCTGTTGGTGCGGCGCGTGAACGGCTTTTCACACTTGGGGCAGATCAGCTTCCCCGAAAAGGGATAGCTCTGCCGCCGAGCGGCGCGGTGTTCGCTCTCGCGCTGCGCCGCGATGAAGGTCGCCCTGTCTATGATAGGCTCGTGACAGTTGTAAAGACGGTATTGCGGAAGCTCGCCGTTGTTCTTGACCTTGTGGTGCGTGATGAAGTCCTTGACAAACGACTTTTGCAGCACGATATTTCCGATGTAGATCTCGTTGCGGACTATGTAGCCTATCTGACTGTGAGAAAAATCGGAGCCGTGCGCGGTCTTGACGCCGATCCCGCGCAGATGCTCCGATATGGCGCGGAGAGGGCTTCCCGCAATGTATTCGGAAAAGATGAGCCGCACTATCTCGGCTTCCTCGGGAACGACGACGTAGCGTTCCCCATCGTAACGGTAGCCGAAAACGGATTTGTTGCGCGTGCCCGCGTTCCCCGCGCGGAAGCGCTTTCGTATGCCCCACTTGACGTTCTCGGAGATCGAGCGGCTCTCCTCCTGCGCGAAGCTCGCGAGGATAGTCAGCAGCAGTTCCCCGTCGCCCGAGAGGGAATTGATGTTCTCCTTCTCGAAGCGAACTTCCACGCCCAGCTCGTTCAGGCGGCGGACGGTCTCCAGAAGATCGACGGTATTCCTCGCGAAACGGCTGATGGACTTGCAGAGAACGATATCCACCCTGCCGTTCTCGCAATCGGCGATAAGCCGGCGGAACTCGCCCCGCCGCGCGGTCTGCGTGCCGCTGATGAAGCTGTCGGCGTAGATGCCGACGAGCTCCCAATCGGGGCGGTTTGAAATGTACTCGCTGTAGTATTCCTTCTGCGCCGAAAGCGAATGAGCGAGCCTGTCCGTCTCCAGCGATACCCGCGCGTAAGCCGCGACTCTTTTTTTCGGCAGCGGCGGGTTTTCTGTCAATATTTTCCCCATGAAAAAAACTCCTTTCCGGGCGTTTTCCGCACGTTATTGCGCGGAATTTGCCACTATTTATTATAATGTAACAAATTTCCGAAAAAAGCAAGTATTTTTGCGAAAATATTTCAAAAAAATTATCCCCCGAAAGCGTCGTGAGCGCTATCGGGGGATATTACGGTATTTTGTTGACAAAACTTGTCGGATATGCAATAATATACTTGCCGGTCGTCTGACCCCGGAAGGGGGTGCATTAAGTGAATATCTTTGAGACATTCCTAGCAGCTGTTATGGCAAACGTAGTTTCGTACTTCGTGAGCAGGTGGCTCGACAGCAAAAAATGAACCGGCATAAGCCACAAGTAGCATTACTTCAAAAGGATCATACATAAAAGATCGCCCCCGCGAGCTGCAACTCACGGGGGAAAATTTTTTTGTGCATCAGTATGAATACCTTTGCTTTCCTAGCATCTTCATTATAACACATCTTTTTACTATTGTCAAGTGTTTTTTTATTTTTTCAAAAATCCGAAAAATCGCCCCCCGCGAGCTGCAACTCGCGAGGGGTCAATTTTTTTTGTACATAAATGCTGTAATTGTATTATAGCACACTTATTTCGATTTGTCAACCCTTTTTCGGGAAAATCCGGGCATAGCGAATGTTATCGCGGAGAGCCGCTTACTTGACGAGCAGGGCGAGGTAGGCGGGGGAGGTGAAGCCGTTTTCTTGAAGAGCTGTAAGGATCATTTTCATACGCTGCTCATTTTGGCAAAGCTGACGGCTGATTATCGCTGCAAGCCCCGAAATGCACTCCTTGCCCTCATATGTGATCTTTATCCCTGACGGCAATGTGGAATTTATTTTATAACCGCACGCCGCCGTGGCAATAGCGTTCAGCTTAAAGCAGGCAAATATGACAGCATAAATGCTGTAATTATCATAAATGGATTTTTCCGTAAATTTGAAGGGCAAAGCCTGTTCAAAAATCAAATTGAGCGCTATGTTTCGCAGCCAGAAATCACTTCCGAACATCTCATCAAGCCGTTTCTCGCCCTTGTCGTAGAGATCGGTATTCGGTGTTCCCGTTTCGTCATTTAAAGCAGAAATTGCGCTGTATCCGACAATATTGGTCAGCACCTTTCCAAGAAAACCAAGCCTTAAATAATAATTGGGTTTGATGTTTTCAATGTTTTTAAGCTGCGCGCCATTATGGAGTTGTGTTCTCAGCTGCTTTATTGCCTCGGAAATCCTGTCAATCCTTCCGCTGTCGGCAAGTTTTGAAAGCGACTGCGCCGCCAATGCTCCAAGAATTATATTTGTCTCGATATCGTGTTTTTTGTCGCCGATGATCTCATAGAAAAATTCCATCAGTTCCCTGCGGAATTTAAGTGCGGGGTTTGTGGCGAGCTTTTCGGGAGTGTTGCAAACTGCTTTAACATCTTCATTTTCATTCGCGGCAACATTCACCAGATCCATTGCCTTTTCGTCGGTTATAAGGCGTTTCGTTACTGCGGAGCATGACAAATGGCATGCGCGGAAATTTATTGTATCCGTGAATATCCGGCGGCGAGGATAGTCCATACAGGTTTTGGAAAGATACTCCGCGCCAAGCTCTTTTTGGACGCGGCAAAGTCCTTCCTCTGTCATAAGAGGACAATAACCCGATTTTGTAAAAGCCGCCTTATACCGTTCGCCCTTGTTTGGTATTATTACTTTCTCCGAAAATGTGGAATCTATAAGAGCTTTTAATTCATTTGAACAGTTCGGCGCGTTTTTTACCTTTTCAACTTCGTCTTCTGACCAATCTATAGTCCACCCTTTACAACACGTATCTTTACATTCGCTGCCGATACAATGAAAATCTTTGAAATATCTCGGTTGTCTGTAATAAAAATTCATATTTAAAGCCTCCTATGATGATCTCACAAAAACGCCCTCCCCTATACGGAGAGG
>CAYPWI010000019.1:0-13295 GCA_964414395.1 uncultured Ruminococcus sp. | reverse complement strand
TGTTTTACTCGGACGGAATTTCCGAGGAGGGATTTGAACCCTGTAGTAGCGCCGCCCGAAGCCAGCTCGTCTGCCAGTTCCAACACACCCGCATATAACGATTTGAATTTTTTACACGGCTCAAATCCAAAACCGAGGTGGACTCTTTCAAGTAACTCCACATATATCAAAAAAACCTAATCAGTATTTTCCTGTTCTAAAAGTCTGTCCAATTCGCCGCTGACAGCTAAAGCTTTTAGGAACTGAAGAATCTGAACAGCATCAATCGATTGCTTTTTCACAGCCTCTATTACATAATCATAAATCTTTTCCGCCGACAAATAGAAATTATAGTCTGACAGCTGTTCAATTTTCTTAACAATATGCTGTGAATCAAAACCCTGATGCTTCAAATACTTTTCAACAAGCGGTAAAGAGCCACGGGAGAGCGTTGCGTCCACGCATAACAACTGGAGACCTAATTCATTATGCGGCAAAGAAGAATAAAAGTTTTTTATATCGCTGCCAATAGCTTTTCGTTTGATTTCTTCAATTAAAATCAACTTAAAAAGAGAATTTGATTTGTTTCCCATAATCTAAACTTTTTTAAGCAGTACTTTTGAACGTAGAAAGCCGCTTAACTTACAACAATGTCTTGCTGTGAAGCGACCCGAAGCCAGCTCGTCTGTCAGTTCCAACACACCCGTATATTGTAATTTTGCTTGATTATGTTCGGTTCAAGCTGACCGAATGAGCAAATTTAAGTAAATTTCCCTGTCGTGACGCGATCCGAAGCAAGCGCGTCTGCCAATTCAAGCACGGTTTACCGGGCTGGCACACCTGCGAATATTAAAATTCCGAATTATTTTACTCGAGCGGAATTTCCGAGGTTTTGATGTGTGCCTTAAAAATCGGGGGAACTATATGCTTGAATTCTCCGATCTCTCGGCTGAACATATAATATTATATCACAATGCTTTCGATTTGTCAAGTATTTTTTTCAAAAAGTTGTATTTTTCTGTTAAGAAGATCATAGCAAGCCTTATTCCCGCCGTGACCTGCCCTGTATAGCGTCAGGTATTCGGCGCCACGGAATCCCATTCCTCCGCGCCGTAAGCGCTTATCAGCCAGTTCGCGCCCTTGTGCTGTTCCACGACCACATCGGGGAGCAGGTCGCCTTGTAGGGAGGGATCGTTCATCATGCGCGCCTCGACGCACGCCCAGTCCATGCGCAGAAGAAGATCCGCCGCGTCGAAGATCTCATCGGCGGAACGCATCTTCACAAGCTTCATCAGCGCGGGGAAGTCCTCGCAGCCGCCGATGACGCGGGTGAGCTTCACGGTGTCGGTGATCACATCGGGATAGTCCAGCCGCTTTTTGAACCCGCACGCCCAGAACAGCACCACGCACATCTCCAGCCGCCATTGCAGCTGATACGCGTCGTCCTTGGGGATGCTCCCGCACTTGTTCACGTCGAAGTAGGGCTTCTCGTCCTCGGTAAGCTCGTCCGCAAGCCCGAAGCGTTCCAGAATGGGCAGGAAGAACTCCGCCGATTCCAACGCGCCGTTGTCGTTGCAGATGTCGATGGCGATCTGACCCGTGATGAACGCCGTCACTGCGCGCTTTACGATCTCCTTCGGAGACTTGATACGCTGCTCATCGTCGATATTTCCGGGCAGATTGGGATTTATCGCCACCTTGTGCTTGGTAAGTATCTTTTCGGAACGTTCTTGTCTGCTCTTGCTCATAATAAACCTCCGCCGATCATATTGATACCTATATTATATCAGAGAACACCGCCGTCTGTCAAGCCTTTTCATTACCCTCGGAAAAATTTTGAAAAAATTTGCAGCATTTTTCTTTCTCGCTTGGTATTATTTACAGAACGGCAAAAAACCGGGCAACATTTCATATGAAAGCGAGGAAAATATTATGAAAAAACATTTATCATTAGCGGCGGCATTGATCGTTCTTTTATCTCTGACGGGCTGTTCGGCGAAGAACAGCGCACTTTCTCACGAATACGGCGCGACCGATATCGGCGGCAGACCGAGCGCGGGCACGAACGGCGCGGCTGGCGGTATGGCGGACGACGGTATTGTGACCGAAGCCGCCGATATGGCGACGAGCGGCGCAATGACCGACGGCACATATATCGGAGCGCCCAAGGGCGGCGAGGATATCGCTCCCGTCGAACCCGGCGATATCGATATCGACATTCCCGAGCCGAGCGAACAGATACCGCCCCAAGCGGGGCTTCTCACGGGCGGCGAGTGGAACGACAACGCCCACTGGGCGGACTGGCAGGCGCTCTATGAGTCTCACGAGGATTGGAACGGTTATAAGTCCGATTGGAGAATAAAACGCACTCACCGTCTCGCCGTGAAAGTTCAGGACGAGAACGGCACACCTATTGAGGGCGCTTTAGTCACCACAAGCGGCATGAACGCCGTCACCGACAATAAAGGCATGGCGTATCTCTTCACCGAGGAAGAGCCTAAGACGCTGACGGTCTCCGCGGAGGGCGCGCAGAACTATCAAAACGAGCTTGTCTACAGCGAGGGCATGACCGAGACGGTATCGCTCACGGGCGGCAAGTCCTCCGTATCAAAGAAGCTCGATCTAATGATAATGTGCGACACCACCGGCTCTATGTCGGACGAGCTGGAATATCTCAAGGAAGAGCTTTCGGAGATCGTTCGGAAGATAAAATCCGAGAACGCCAATATCCCCACGCGCGTCTCCGTCAACTTCTACCGCGACGAGACCGACGAGTATGAGGTGCGTCAGTTCCCGTTCAGCGAGGATATCGACAAGGTAGTGGAAGCCATAGGCGAACAGACCGCCAATGGCGGCGGAGATTTTCCCGAGGCAGTTCACACGGCATTGAACAGCGCTGTAAACGGTCACGAATGGGATAATGATTCCGTGAAGATAATGTTCTTAGTCCTTGACGCTCCGCCCCATTCCGAAGAGCAGGTAGTCGACAGCGTGAACGATTACGTCCTCAGGGCGGCGGAAATGGGTATCAGAATAGTTCCCATAGCCTCCAGCGGCATCGACAAATCGACCGAGTATCTTCTCAGAACTATGGCGTTCACCACGGGCGGAACTTACACGTTCCTCACGGACGACAGCGGCATAGGCGGGGCGCATATTGAGCCTACCGTCGGCGCGTTCAACGTGGAGAAGCTCTCCGATTTGATGGTAAGAATAGTCGGGGAATATCTGAAATGAGAAGAAAGATAGCAATAACCATACTCGCATCGCTGCTCACGGCGGCGCTTGCGGGGTGCGATCATTCGACCGGAGAGCCGCCCGCTGTCTCGGAGCCAACGAGCTCCGTGCAGTCCTCAAGCGCTCCCGAAAAGCAGCTTTTAAAGCTTGAGGATCTCTCCAAGGTCGACTATGACTTTGATCCGACGGAGAACATCGAGATCACCCGCCGCGCCGTCAACATTCCCGCGGAAGAACTCACACAATCCGAGGAAGAATTGCCTCTCTCACCCGGAGCGCTCCCCGATGAACTGATATCGGAATTCTCAAAGGACTATCCCGACGAGGACTTCACATCGGGCAAGTGGACGTATTTTATGAATATGATAGCGGAAGACGGCTCTTTCGGTCAGCTGAGACTGCTGTATAACATCGGGGATATCAAGACAAACAAAGCCGTCATCTGCGTTATCGAAAACGGCGTAATAACCGGGATAAGCTATACCAATATGTCATTCTCACTGACCGCGGACGAGGAACGGGAGCTTATCTACCGCGCCGGGCATTTCACGGCGACCCACGTTCAGGAAAAGCGGGAATTCGCCGAGGGAGAACGGTTTGTAAGCGAACAAACGACATTCACGTATTATTACAACCGCGAAACCTTGCGGTATTGCTACGCACTGTTTTTCGAGCAAGGGCAGCCCGCGCTTATAAATAACGATTACGGCACGGAATGTGATGTTGTATAAATTTTTGAAAATAATGGGGTTTATAATATGAATAAAAACAAGATAGCCGCGATCCTATTTGCGGCGCTGCTCGCGTCGTCGCTTTCTGGGTGCAATAATGTGAACACTCCGATGGAAGGGAACAACTCGTCTTCGTCGGCGGATAAATCAAATTCGGAGAGCAACAGTTCTTCGGGGCAAAGCAAGGGCGAAACTCCGACAGGGGATAACAGCACATCTCCCGAAAGCAAACCCGAAACGCCCGACGGGGAGCCGACGTTTCTCACCGCGCCCGACGGCACGCCGATCTACACCTCACAGATAACCGAGATCTACAAGGGCAGCGAAGAGGGCGGCACCAAGGAGACGATAACGCTTGAGGAAGCTGAACGTATGGCGCGCGAGGGCGACGTTGATTTCACCGTGAAATGCGATGGCTTCGCCTACGGATATATCCCGAAAAAGGCGGTCAACGCCTATGACGACCCGACGCTTTTCAAGGAATATGAAAGCGGCTGGGGCAGCTATGAATACCTCGGCGATGATTACGATAATGAGACGGGTTACGGGAAATATTCCACCGAATACATTATTATAAAGCCGGGAGATAAGATCGGGGGACTTACCGTTAAAAGTGCCTACACGCTCTTCCGCGGCAATGAGTTATGGAACGGGAATACGATGATAGAACCGCGGGAGCTTTTCGGCAGACCGGGCGCGTATCTCTTCGGCTGCAGCGTTGAATTTGAGGGCGAGGTGACGCTTACAGGCTACGCCGATATCACTTCCATAAATTCGTTCTACGGCACGGGCGGCGACACGCTCTTCTTCCCCGATAAGGACAGCTCCCCGCTGCTCCCCTGCTTCAGCTACGGCACCCACCCCGACACCGATAAGATCTGCCACTTTCCTTCATTGGGAGGATTTGGGTTCTTCTTCGGCGACTGGTGGCTGAACCTCGGCAACATCTTCGAGATGGACTGCGACACTAGTTCTCTTCACGCGGGGGACGATCACGTCAAGGTGAAGACCGTGCTGAGCGATCTCAAATTCGAGTCGTGGACTTTCGGTCAGTGGACGATGAATGTAAAGTCGCTGGAAGCGGTGTAAGAATATCGGAACTTCGCCGTTTTGAAAGGTGACAACAGCATAACCGAATATGCACTTTTCGGTCATTTCGTTATATTATCAAAAAGCCGATCTCCTATCCAGATAGATGGGCATTACTCACCGTTTCCCCGTTTTGCGTCTCTGTGCGCGAAACGGGGACTTTTTTCCGTGAAGATCATTCCGTTTTTGCGCGGTGCAAACGGGCAAATGCCGTAAACCCCACGGTAATGCCGTTTGTGAATATTTTATCAGGGATGCGCTGATTTGAGACGTCATAGATTGTTGAAAACTTTTTGTGCAGGTTACACAATTTTGGGCTGTTGAATTATACCTTTATAAGTAAAAAAACAGAAATTCTTCCCCAAGCGCCAATTTTTTGAATTTTGTTATTGACGGATCTAAAATTTTAGGCTATACTGAAAACAAGAGAGAAAAGCCGCGGACGCTTGCCGAAAAGATATACAAATTCGGCACATCTCTTAAAATAAAACAAACCATTGGGCGGTCTCAAACAGTCCGCGCCAAAACAGAAAGAGAACTGCAGAGCGCATGGCGGACTCAGGATCCGTATGACGCTCCCAAGAAAGGTTACTCGCTGACTAAACACATTTGTTAATGGAGGTTACTGTTATGTGCATGAAAGATGTTGAAGTGAAGAACCAGGTAGGTTTACACGCAAGACCCGCTACGTTCTTTATCCAGAAGGCTAACGAGTACAAGTCTTCTATCTGGGTAGAGAAGGAAGAGCGCAGAGTAAACGCAAAGTCCCTGCTCGGCATACTCTCTCTTGGTATCGTAGGCGGCGCTAAGATCCGCATCATCGCGGACGGTTCCGACGAGCAGCTCGCTATCGACGGACTTATCAAGCTTGTTGAGAGCGAATTCGCAGAGTAATTCCGCAATAAACATTTATTTGCCGGGCAGACCTTCTGCCCGGTTTTGTTATATGAAAACGTTTTGTAATGGGCGTGTAAATTTCTCGGCAATTAGCTGAAAAAACGTTTTTGACCATGCTTTTATACGTGAAAATTTGATAAAAACGCGAAAAAACTCTTGAAAAATGTCCGAAAAAGTGCTATAATATTCATATGTTTGATGAGATAAACGGTCAAGACGCGTTCAAGCGCTTGTACCGAGAAGCAGATCTTTCCCGAAACATATTAAGGAGTCCTATAAATGGTTGTATCCAATGAAAATACATTGCCTGCCGAAAGCGCCCCCGAAGCGAGATACGACGGCGCGAAGGCGGATGCCGTAAAAGCATCCGCCGCAAAGAGGGGCTGGACAAAAATATTCAACGCCGTGGCAGGAGCCGGAGAGCTGTTCTTTGACGCTCTGAAAACCTTGGTGAAGTATTTCGTTTACGGGATACTTTGGCTCATCGCGGCGTTCCTGCGCGGGTGGGCGCGCGTCAGCAAGCTTTTCAAGAAGCTGTTCGCGAAGGTGCGCGATTTTGTGACCGCGCCGTTCAAGCGTTATAAGAAGGCGCTCAAGATCGACAAAACCGAGATCTCCCGCGCGGCGAGCGAAAAGGGCGTTCTCGGAGGCGCGGCAGCGGGCGCGAAGGTCGCGGGGCGCGTTCTCTTCGGAAAGCGCGGCGTGATCATCAGCGTTATAAATTGGGTGCTGCCCGTGGTGTCCTGCGTGTTCCTCTTTAATATCATAAGCTACGCCAACAGCCAGACCTACGCGCTCAAGCTTACGGTAAACGGGGATTTCATCGGTTACATAAGCGACGAGTCCGCTTTTGCTTCTGCCGAGAAAATGGTACAGAAGCGTATCAACTACACGGGCTCCCGCACCGAGGTCATCACCTTCGAGCCGGCTTACGAGGTAGGCTCCATAGGCTACGGCGACACGCTGAACATCTACCAGACCGCCGATAAATTGCTGGAGCTCATAAGCAGCGATATCAAGAAGGGCTACGGTCTGTACATAGGCGACGCGTATTTCGGCACGCTGGAGGAACACGACGCGGTAGACGCTGTTCTTGCCGATCTTCTGGATCAGTACCGCACCGGCGATCTTAAGGAGACCGTTGAATTCGACAAGGAGATCACCTATATCGAAGGTAAATACATGAACGACAGCTTTGTCGATGAGGACGATATGATAGCCACCCTCACCTCGAAAAAGCAGACGTCTACATATTATACTATCGAAAGCGGAGACTCCCCCGCGCTTATCGCCCAAAAGGTCGATATGTCGTTTGACGAGCTGGACGCGCTTAATCCCGGGTTCAGCACCTCTGATGTTCTGTATACCGGTGAACGCGTATACATAACGCGTGAAGTGCCGTTCCTCTCGGTAGTCATCACGCGCGAGGAGCATTATACCGAGTCCGTTCCGTTTGAGACGGAGACGGTCGCCGACTCGGGCATATACGAAGGCGATCAGATCACCAAACAGACGGGCGTGGACGGAGAAAAGGCGGTCGTTGCCAACGTCTCCTACATAAACGGCATAGAGGTCAGCCGAAATGTTATTTCCACGACCATCACCACCGAGCCGATAACGCAGATAATGCGTGTAGGTACGCAGGAGCGCCCCGCTGACGCGGGTCCCTCGACGACCGTTCCGGAGGGGCAGTTCTATTGGCCTGTGGGCGGATACGGCGGCGGTACAGTCACCTGCGAGTTCGGCGGCTATCTCGGACATAAAGGCTTAGACATTCACGCCGGCTTGGATACGCCCATCTATGCCGCCGCGTCGGGCACTGTTATCGACTTCGATTACAGCGGCGCCAACGCGTGGAACAGCGGTATGGGCAACTATGTCAAGATACTCCATGACAACGGATTTGTGACCATCTATCAGCACCTCAACGCCGTAAGCTCCTCGATCTACGTAGGCAAGCGCGTTACCATGGCGGAGCCTATAGGATATATGGGCAGAACGGGAAATGTCTGGGGCACAACGGGCATACACCTGCACTTTGAGGTACAGTATGGCGGGGTTGCGCAGAACCCGAGGAAATATCTCCCCGCGCATTATTGATATTATATCTTAATAAATAAAAAAGATCGCCGAGCAAGCCGTTCGGCGATCTTTTTTTGATGTTAGTTTTTCGGGGACGATAACAGTACCGCGCTTATACTAACTCTTCCGTTAAAATCAGACAAATTATTTCGGATCTGTAAAAAACTGTCATTTTTTTGTTTGGTTAAATATAACCCTATAGCCGTCGCTGCAAACTCTTGTCAACCTACGGACGACTTACGCCGCCTATAATTCGGATAAAGCAGTCGGTGATACATTGGTCATAGCAGTGAAAGATAACAAAATCGCTTAGAGCTACGAAAAGCGCGGTGGGTGGGGGGAGGGGGAGAGGTCGGGTGTCTCCCCGAACCGCGCGGCATCACCCTGCCAAGGGTTAATAACAAACCGACGGCTAGTCAACTAAAAAAAGACAAAAAGAGCCCCGTCCGCGCTCGGCGGACTAAAAAGTTTTGTCCACTTTTAATTGAAAACTAGTATTACAGCAGCGCGAGTATCTGCTCCTTGGGTCTCGCGCCTACGGCGAAGTTCGCGAGCTTGCCGTCCTTGACGACCGCCAGCGCGGGAATATTCGCGACCTCGAACTCGTTCGCAAGCTCGGGCTGCTCGTCCACGTTCACTTTGCAGACCTTGATGTCGCTACGCTCGTCGGCGATCTCGGCGATAAGCGGCGCTACCATACGGCAGGGACCGCACCAGTCCGCGTAAAAATCGATAAGCACGGGCTTGTCGCTGTTCAGCACCTCGTTCTTGAAGTTCTCATTATTCAATACAATAACTGCCATGTTGATATCCTCCTTAAATATGGTCGTCCTTATTATACACATTTTCCGAGAAAAGTTACATATTTTTTAGACCTTCATCGGATCCCGCGGGATATTTCCGAGAGACCGTCCGCGTAAATGCGGTGATCATTCTCCGCTTTCGATAAGATTTTTCCAATCCGCGGCAAGCTCAGTACACTGCGCGATGTCGCTGCGCTCCGCCGCGTCGCGCAGACGCTCGAAGTATTTCTTCTCCTCGCCGGAATATGTATGGCGCGCTATCCTGTTCATAACAGCGTCGATCTTGAGTATATCGAATTCATCTATCGCGCCGAGCAGGTTGTTCAGCAGCTCGACTGTCCTTTCCGAATCGCTGCTTTGCTTGACCAGCCATTCGCCCCATTCGTCAACGATCTTAAGACAGCTGTAGATATCGCTGTCCAGCGTCGCCGACCTGAGCTTCTCGAACAGCTCCGCGTTTTTGTCGTAGTAGCGGAATTTCGCCATCTCATCGATGACTTCATCTATTTGCAGGGTGTCGAAATTGTCAAGCGCCTCGTGCATCTTGTCGAGCATAAGCATCATATCGTCGAATTCGGCGGTGCGTTTTTCCCCGTCGCCTTCATCGGCGAAGTATTTCTTCAACGCGTCGCGGAGCTTCAGATAATCTTCGATCAGTCCGTCGGTCTTTTCGTTTATGAGGTCGATATTTCCGTCGTTTCCCGCTTTTTCCATTTCCGCCGCCACATCGGCGATGTTATCCGCGCCTATCTGGCGGGAAGCGCTTTTCAAAGCGTGTACCTCGATGGTGTAGTCGCGCCACCGCTCCGCCGCCTTATGCTCGAGGATAGTGCTCGATTTTTTATCGACATTGTTGTAATATTCCTTCAATACGGTCCAGAACAGCTTCTCGCTTCCCAATAGCGTAAGCGCGTGTTCCGTGTTGAGCTCCTTGATGTCGGATGCCTTGAAGCCGTCAGCCGAGGCTTCTTCTTCCGCGTCGTTATCCGAGACCTCTATTCCGGTCTTCTCGACCTGAACGATCTTATCCTTTGGCAGCCATTTGGCGAGCTTTGAGAGCATCTCCTTAAGATCGATGGGCTTGGCGACAAAGTCGTTCATGCCCTCGCGGATAAACATCTCTTTAGCGCCGCCGATGGCGTTCGCGGTCAGCGCGATAATGGGAACATCGGTATAACTCGGCACGAGCCTTATTATGATATGCGTCGCCTCTACTAAGTCCACCTCGCGCATCATATGATCCATAAAGATCAGATCGTATTTCTCGTGATGTATCATCTCAATGGCTTCCGCCGCGCTCTTCGCGGTATCGACCTTCATCTTGAGCGGCTCGAGAAGCCCAGTCGCGACGGTGAGATTTACGGAATTGTCGTCCACTATCAAAATATGCGCCTCGGGCGCGATAAACGCAAATCTGTCGTTTTCGGATACGCCGCCGAGCTCGATATCCTGTATTCCCATGGCGTTGTAGAGACTGAGAGAATACGCGGGCTTGCTGATAACACGCACATTCGGGATCTCGATAACGTCTATCGTATCATAAGACACCAGCACCAGGCACTGTATATTGGGGTGGCTCTTTATAAAATCCTGTACGGGAGGTGTGAAGAACATCTTCCCGACTATGAAATAATCCATATTCGGGAAATTGGACAGATCGTTTTCGCCAAGCTCGACATACTCCGCGCCGATGCGGTTGAGATCGCGGATAAGCTGCTGCTTTACGTAAGGATTTTCAAACATCACCGCCGCCTTGAGCTTGCTCTTGAGCTGCGGCACCATAGGCGAGGGATCTATGACCTTCTGCGGCACTTCAAAGAAGAACGTCGTGCCCTTTTCGTATTCGCTCTCGACTGTGATCTTGCCGCCCATGAGCCGCAGGAGCTGCTGCGAGATCGCGAGCCCCAGACCCGTGCCCTCGATATTGCGGTTGCGCTTGCTGTCCACCTGCTGGAAGGAGTTGAACAGCTTGCCCATATCCTCTTTCTTTATGCCTATGCCCGTATCGCTGATCTCCGCCTTCATGATGAAGGTCTTATCGTCGACGTGCTCGAAGTCCATCTTGAAGTGGACCTCTCCCTGCTGGGTGAACTTGACGGCGTTCGTCAGCAGATTGAGAATGATCTGGTGGATCCTGATATTATCTCCGTAGAGCTTTTTGGGCATATCGGGCGCGATATCCATCGTGAACTCGATATCCTTGTCGCCAATACGGCTGTTGACGATGCTCGTCAGATCCTGAATAATCGACAAAGGCTCATAATCGACCTCAATAATATCCATCTTGCCCGATTCGATCTTGGAGAAGTCAAGAATATCGTTGATTATTACCAGAAGGTTCTTGCTGGAAGCCTTGATCTGATGTATGTATTCTCTCGCCACACGTGGCATTTCCTCACGGAGCGCCAGATCGGCAAGACCGATAACGGCGTTCATGGGGGTGCGGATCTCGTGGCTCATGTTTGCCAGAAAGTCGGACTTCATCTGTGTGGCTTTCTCGATCTCGAGATTGCTGTAATGAAGCTCGTAGCTCTTATAGGCGATATTTGAAAGCGTTGAAGCGATAACATAGAGAAAATGCGCCGCCTTCTCCACCTTTTCGCGCTCCACGACCGGGACCTTCCTCACCGCCGCCTCGTATTCGTCGGGGTCTATGCCGAGATCCACGGCGATCTCTCTGATAGCCTTTATATCGGGCGGCTCGACGAGCACCTGTCCCCCGATGAAGCTTCCCACCAGCTCGTCATCCGCCGTGATGGGCGCGGCGAAGTCGACCAGCCCCGCGTGACAGCGGTAGGAGCACGCGATGCCGTATTTTTGGGAGATGCGCGCGCCTCTGATATCGCACAGCTCACAGCGCTGCCGCCCAAGCTCGCTTTTGCGCGTGTAGTTCATGCAGAAATCCGTATAGCCCGAGTATGTCGTGACCGCCACGCCGTTGATGTCCGCGGTAATGCTCGCCATTCCCGTCATATCGGAAAAAGCGTCTTGTATCTGCTGGAGCGTCTGAGCGTCAATAAGATCGGTAAGGTGAAGCTTGTTTTCGTTATCCATAGCTCTTGATAATGCCGCTTTGCGGGTGCGTGTTCACATCTCCGCCGAGCGCCTGCGGAGCTTGGCGTTTCGCGAAGCGTGACGCGGGCGTTTTGGTCAATGTGAACTTGTCCCGGCGCGGGGCGGCATAACTCCTTTCAAAAAGATAGCGGATACCGTGAGCCGTCAGCCCGTATCAGTCCGTAAGGTTTATTATCGTCGACCGCAGCATATCCATGTCAATGGGCTTGAGCAGATATCCGTGAGGCTTGAGCGACATTACCTCCATGATCTTCTCCCGCTCGGAAACGCCGGTCAGGAAGCACACGGGGATACGCTCCGCCTTGGGGTTTTTCTTGAGCCGTCTGAATATATCCGCGCCTGTTTCGATAGGCATCTCATAGTCCAGAATGATCAGATCGACCTTCTTCGCGTCTATAAGCTTATCGACCATCACGCCGTTTATCATGGTGGTGACCTCGTACTGATCGCCGAGCGCGGATTTGAGCATTTTCAGAACCGTGCGGTCGTCGTCCACGATAAGTATGTGTTTCTTGCCGCCCTCCGCCGCCGCGGCCGAGGACTGCTCTTCCTTTTCTATAGCCTCGGCAGCCTTTGCCTCGAGCGCCGCCTGCTTGGCTTCTTCCTGAGCTTGGAGCTCCAGCTTTCTCGCCTTCGCTCTTTCTCTCGCCTCGCTTATGTCGTCGAAATAACGCGTTATCCTCAATATGAAGTTGTCGGGGGTGACGGGGCGGCGGATCAGCAGATCATATACGAACTGAGCCTTTTCCTCGATGCCGTCGCACGCGTTGGCTTCTCCGATAAGCACTATCGCGGCGCCGTTATAGAAGCCGCTGGTCTTAAGATTTCTTATCTGATTGACAGTCCTCTCAAAATCGAGATCCACGAAGCAGACATAAGCGTCCGGGTCGAACATCTTAAAATGTCCGAGAATATCCTGCCAGCAGTCGGAAGTGCTGATCATGTCGAAATAAGCCTCCGTATGCTGAATAAGATCCGTAACCAATGTACTCCTGCCGTTTATAAGTACTTTATATTTCATTGTTCCCGCGCTCCTTTATAAAAGCCGTTTTGAATGGTCTTTCGAGACCATCGCATATTTATATTATATCATCAGTTTCATTTTTTGTCAATCTTATTTTATAATTTATACTAATTCTCGGTTAAAAGCGGCAAACCTTTTTTAGTCCGCCGAACGGAGAAGGGGCTCTTTTCGCCTTTTTTAGTTGACTAGCCGTCGGTTTGTTATTAACCCTTGGCAGGGTGATGCCGCGCGCGTGTGCTAGTCGCTAAAGCGACCCAGAACACTTTTCAACAAAAAGTTGACAAAACTTTTTGTTCGCCGAGCGCGGACGGGGCTCTTTTTGTCTTTTTTTAGTTGACAAGCCGTCAGTTTGTTATTAACCCTTGGCAGGGTAATGCC
>CAYPWI010000018.1:7940-13469 GCA_964414395.1 uncultured Ruminococcus sp. | reverse complement strand
GGCACAATATCACGAATTACGATCTGTTCAACCGTGTAGTGAAATACGTCGTTAAGAACGTCGGCAAGCCTTTTTCCGCAAACGCTATCGTAAAGTTTCTGAAAAGCGAGGGGCGTTCGTTGTCGGTTGAGGCGGTCTACAATTATCTTGAATGGCTGGAGAAAGCGTTCGTTATTTACCGTTGTCAACGCTATGACCTGCAAGGAAAGTCCGTGCTGAAAACTCAGGAGAAATTCTACCTCGCGGACGCTTCTTTGAAGTATTGTATAATGGGATTCAGCCCGACTTCTGTTTCTTCGATGTTAGAGAACGTCGTCTATTTTGAACTATTAAGGCGTGGTTATGAAGTCTACATCGGAAAATTTGAAACTCGGGAGATAGACTTCGTAGCCGTCAAGCGTGATGAACGGATATATGTTCAGGTCTGCCGAAATCTCCCCGAGAATTCAGATCGTGAGATCAAAAATCTCTTAGATATAAAAGACCATTACCCCAAATATGTGGTAACTTTGGACGAACTCGCGGGTGGGAACGTCAACGGTGTCAAGATAGTTCATCTGGCGGATTTTCTGTTGAGCGACAAGCTGTGACATTTTCCGGAGAAGCTCTTGATACTATGAGGGTAAACGTAAATACCCCTTATCTCCACCAATAAAAACGACAATTTTCGACAGAAGATTGTCGTTTTTTATTTTAGAAAAATAGGTTGAAATTCTCCTAACAATGATGTATAATATATACAGAGAGGAGTTGATCTCAATGTTAGTCAATACAGAATCTTTGGTATCGATAACCGAAGCAAATCAGAATTTTTCCAAAGTAGCAAGGATAGTTGATAAAAACGGTTCGGCGGTTATTTTAAAAAACAATGTTCCAAGATACATTATTATGGAATTTCCCGCCACCGAGGAAATTCAGACTGCTCCCAACGCGGATATCACAAGTATTTCCAAAAAGCTGATCGAAAAAAACCTTGAAGCATATAAGGAGCTTGCAAAATGATAAGACTTACGGAGCAACAAGTGTTATCGGCTCACAAGGAGATGATCATTGCAACAGGAGGCACAGACGGCACTCGCGACAGAGGTCTGCTCCAATCCGCCTTGAACTCCCCATTTCAATCCTTTGAAGGAAAGGAACTTTATCCCTCACTTTTATCCAAAGCGGCGGCATTATGTCGCTCGATCATTTGTAATCACCCATTTGTTGACGGAAACAAACGGACGGGTATTCATGTTATGTTGATTTTTCTTGAAATAAACGGTGTCCAACCTGATTACACGCAGGATGAATTGATCAGCCTTGGCTTAGGCGCAGCATCCGGGGAACTTGATGTTAATTCGATTTTGGATTGGCTGTCAAGTCACTGCAAGTAAAAACCTTTTTTGTCAACGTTTCACATATAACCAAAGAACCGCATTGCTATGCGGTTCTTTATTTTTTGCCACGAATCAGCCACGATAAAGTGTGCCATATTTCTTCATTTTGTTCCATATCTGTAATTTGAATATATTGATCTATTTTATCCCTACACCTCGACCTTAAGCAGCCGTATAATATGACCATAAGCGCTCTATATTCGCTCCGTAGAATTCTCATATACATCACCGGGTATCTTCAGGGAATTCTCCGCGGAAAGGTAATGAGCGCTTAAGTTTCACTGTCAACGTATAATAAGGAGGTCGTTTGATATGAGATCAAAAGAAGAGGTAGCCAAAACGATCAAGGAAATAATAATCCCATATTGTGACTGTTTTGCGTGGAATGAATTCTCCGATCGCGGGGGTCCTTGTTACGCCCCTGACAAATTCGATTCCAAAGCCGAGGAAGAGGAAGCCGCATACACGCGGGCTGTCTCGTTGCCGGCAATGCCCAAATCCGATAAACTGCAAACCGAACCGTCGGGCAAACCAGCCGACTGCCTCCAAAATAAATATGTTACGTATGGTTGGCTGGTCAAGGCGACAGCAAGATTACTCACAAGCACTTCGTACGAAGAGCTGTTCAGCATGGCGAAACTCTCGTGAGAAGTAATAGACGGAATGAAGAAAAAAGGCATTACCGAGATAAATTCGATAGAAGACGCTTTGAGCTGACAAATCATACGGTCGCTTTCTTTAACGGCAAAAAGCTCTGCCGCTCCGATGGTCGGCGGAGCTTTTTCTTTTTTAAAAAAATTTTAAAAAACTATTGACATTTGTGAAAAGCTGTGCTATAATCTAAATAGAGCGAAAATAGAGCTATACGAGATAATTTACAGAGCGAAAATAGAGTCGCTTCTCATTTGCTGCACGGTAGTCCATTCACTAACACCAAGTATTTTTTAGGAGGAACAGGTATGATAATCAAATGTAACCTTGAGGAATCGGTCATCGTAGATTTAAAGGAAATTGCGCAGAAGATTTTCGGAGAAGCCCAAGTAACACAGGGATTCGTGCTTGGAACGCTCATAGCCGAGACTCCGCATGAAGAGCTCGCCGCCGAGCTTAGGAAAATCCCGCCAAGAGGGGGAACTAACGACACCCTTAAAAATATCTCCTGGGCATTGAAACAAGATTATGTAGATACACTCGATTCTATAGCCAACGAACTGGAAAGCTCCAGAACTGCCGCGGTCAGGGCGGTGATCCGTCTGGCAGCCAAAAGATATCATCTGCACGACGACAACGCCGCGTCGGAAAAGTCGGCGCTCGCCGAGAATAACGCTCCCGAAGAACATTTTATTTCCGAGCTGAAAGACTTCATCAACGCAGAAAGACCTTGGGAAATCAACTTATTAGAATCCCTGACGCCAAACCGAAACTTTAAAGCGATCAAAACCACCTTCGAGCGCTACATCTCATATAAAGCTGCATCTATGGAGAACAAAAAATACGTGTACCCGCACGTGCAGGAATTTGTAAACGCTCGTCAAAAAGATTGCCAAGGTGTATATGATCCGGACGGCGGGAGCTTCGACGACCATTACTCCATGATATGGGAGATATACAACATCCTTTGGGGCTGGGCTTCCCAGGAGAATTTCAGCGGCTCTGCCTATGGGAAAATCGCTTGCTTCGAGGGCTGCCGATTTGGCGCGGATTCGATGAACTCGATCCAGAATACTCTGCGTCTTGTCATTGATAACTTGCCCGTCGAAAAGAAAACGAAGCCCAAGGGCTACACGAACTCCAAGGCTTATTTTATCGAATGTTATCTCGGCGAAAACAAGGATGAATTCAGGAAGGAAATCGAAACTCCCCTTATTGATAAATATATAAACAGCTGTCATACGATCGGAAATTTCGTTCTCGTTCCCGCGGGCTTTAACGGGTTCAGAGGCACCGACAGCAAGATCTGCGACTTCTGGGATCGATCTCTGGTATACTTACAACAGGGATATAAGGATAAGCGGTATGAGGATATCTATGGCGAGTTCAAACCCGAATTATTCAACAGATATATCAACTGCTTCTTCCTGTGGGATCACGTCAAAAAGAGCGAAAACGGCGGCTACATCGTCAAGAAGAACGATTTGGATGATATGTCGGAATTCTTTAAATTGACCGCAGAGAAGACCACGCGCCGCGGCAAATTTATGACCGCTATGCTGATGATCGCGAGACGCGGAAAATACCAAGCGCTTCAGGAAAGATTTTTTAACAGCGATAACTGTTACGACGGATTTTGCGATGTCATAGAACAGATCAAAGCGTCCGACGCAGATCTTACCGACGAGGAACTGGCTATTCTGAACGACATCGCCGAAGAGGAAGGAGAGATCGAATGATCATCTACGCAATGAGCGATATCCATGGATGCTATGAGGCTTTCGACGCGGCGCTGGAACTTGTCGATCTCTCGGGAGGCAACAAGCTCCTGCTGCTCGGAGACTACATTCACGGCGGCGAGGATAATTTCGGAGTGCTCGACAGGATAATCTCCCTGCAAAGGCGCTACGGCACGGACAAAGTCATAGCGCTTATGGGCAATCACGAACGCATGGCTATAGAAGGTTCCTGGCGCATATCCGAGCACAAGAGCGAGCGCAGTCACGACATAGACTACGACGAAGACGACCGCGAGGACGAATACATCAAATGGACGGAAGATCTTCCCCTCTACTACACCGAGGGCAACACTATCTTCTGTCACGCGGGCATAGACGAGGAAGCGGAGGAACTATGGGAGGTAGGCACAGACGAGTACACCTTCACCAACAAGTCCCCCGCCGTTACGGGGAAATTCTACTGCGGCGACAGGGATATGAAGATCGTGGCGGGTCATGTCGGGACTGCCGAGATCTCGGGCGACAGAGGCTTCCACGAGATCTATTTCGACGGTCAGAGCCATTACTATATTGACGGCACCGTGCTCGACAGCGGCGTTATCCCCGTTCTCGCCGTCGATACCGAAAAGGACAAGTACTACTCCGTCACCGAGTCGGGGCTGTGGCCGGTCGAACAATACGACTATTTATAACAGGCGAATTCAATGAATTACGATTTTATCCCCTCGAAGTTTTATCGGGAGTTCGCCGAGAAGAACGAGCTGTCATTCTCCGATAGCGCCCGCGTCTCGATCATTCTCAATAATACTCTTCTGACGCTCGGCAGGAAGCGCGCTCTTCTCGATGAGATAGCCGCTTCCACCGATGACGTGAAGCTCAAGGACGATCTGCGCGCGTGGGCTGTCCATATAGATAAAGCGCTTGAGGAAGCCCACACCCGCCGCGGGGACGAGGTATATCGGCTCAGTATTCCGGACTACGATCATGAAACGCGGATCTTCTCAAGCTTTGAGGCGGCGCGGAACTACGAGCGCGACCATTTTGATGACGGCGAGAAAGGCTTCTCGGTCATAAAAGTGAAGTTCTCGGACGAAAAGACCTCTATCCTCGGCGAAGTCGAGATGTGCGGCGTGAGATTTAACAAAGAGCGGGAGATCATGAGCGTATGGTGTCACGATGATACACCGCCCGCCATGCCGAGGTTCGGGTTTATCATGGTTGAAGACCCGTTCGAGCGCGGAGATATAGTGCGCGATATTATAGCGGAGAGATCGGGATCGTCGAGACCTCCCGCGCGGACTGGGAAGACCTGCTCAAGACCTGCGAAGGAAAAGAGTGGGTGGAATTCATTGACAGCTCCCTCATCGTCGAATTCTTATGCAAAAGCGGGTTTTATCACGACCATGTCCCGCCCGTATATCTCGAAAAGCTGCCCTTGAACGAGCGCGGCAGACCGTTGGAATTCAGCGGAAAAGACCCCGGGGAAAACCTCATCTGTTCCGCGTCACTTTTCATGAAGGGGAAGGACGATCTGGAATGGTTCTCGAAGTATTTGCTCGAATGGTACGCCTTGCACATCAGCGCGGAAATACACAACGGAACGATCTTTCATAAAGACAGATAATATCATAATAACGAACCGCGCGGCATTTTTTCTGCCGCGCGGTCATTTTTATTCAAGATCGTTTATATATTCTTCCGCGGATACAGCGGCGTTCGCGCCGTCCGCGGCGGCTGTTATCACCTGTCTTAAAGGAGTG
>CAYPWI010000018.1:0-7930 GCA_964414395.1 uncultured Ruminococcus sp. | reverse complement strand
CCGCGAATATTCCCTCCGCCGAGGTCTTGCAGTCCTCGCCCGCTATTACATAGCCGCTCGGGTCAAGCTCGCATAACCCTTGCAGCAGCCGCGAGTTGGGAACGCTCCCCACAGCGACGAAAACTCCGTCCGCATCAAGGCGCTTGCTCTCGCCGTTTTGGACGTAAACAACACCCTCGGCGTTCTTATCCCCCGCGATCTCTGAGACCACAGCGCCCATTATCGGCGTGATGTTCGCAGCCTCGGCGACCTGCTTTTGCAGTGACCTGTTCGCGCGGAACTCATCGCGTCTGTGGATAAGATACACCTTAGAAGCAAGCTTCGAGAGATACAGTGCGTCGCCCAGGGCGGTATCACCGCCGCCTATCACCGCGGCGGTCTTCCCCTTGTAGAACGCCCCGTCGCAGACAGCACAGTAGGATATTCTCCGCTTGTCGTCTCCCGGAACGCCCAATTTTCTGTGGGAAGTTCCCGCGGCGTAGATGACAGCTTTGGCGGTCTTTTCGCTGTTATCGGAAAAGATCGCTTTCCACATATTTCCTTCACGGCGCAGTTCCCCGACCTCGCCCGTGAAGAACTCCGCGCCCAGCTGCTGCGCGTGCTGACGGAACTTCTCGCCGAGATCATAGCCGCTTATCCCGTACAGCCCGGGATAATTATCCACGCGGTCGGTGACTATTATCTGCCCCGCGCCGAGATAGTCCTTCTCGGCAATTAAAACGGACAGCTGCGCCCGCCTCGCGTAAATCGCGGCGGTAAGCCCCGCGGGTCCGCTCCCTATTATCAGGATATCATAAACATTTTCCATGCCGCACTTCCTTTTTTGTTTTTACTTTTCTGCCCCCGTCAATGGCAGGGGCAGTGGATTTTAATGCTAAGGCAACACCGCACAAAGACCGCCCTTCGGGCTTTGTACGGCAATTGCTTGCATATTTTCCGTCATAGAGCTGAACGAAGTTCAGTTCGTGCACAATTCGTCCTAGCACGCATTATGCGCTGTGCGCAAAACGCTGCGTCAGCCTTGCGTCGTCCTCATTGTACAATCTGACGAAAAATCTGTCGGCGCACTTGCCGCACAATCTCTGTGCGGTGTTGCCCTAACTTCCCATCAAAACCGGGCTAATTATTTCGTTTGCTCTTCCCCGCTCCGCGGGGGAGAGCAAACAAATCTTGTCTTATTTTTTATGAGAATTAGTATAAAAAGTATTATTCCCGAACGGAACAAAGAAATTCCGAGCCTATTATTCGGAGAACATCGGGGTAGACAGATAGCGTTCCCCTGTGTCGGGAAGAAGCGCCACTATAAGCTTTCCCTTGTTCTCGGGACGCTTGGCGAGTATAGACGCAGCGTGAACTGCCGCTCCCGAGGTTATGCCGACAAGAATTCCCTCGTGACGCGCGAGAAATTTTCCCGCCGCGTACGCTTCCTCGTCCTTTACGGTGATGATCTCGTCATAGATCTCGGTATCGAGCGTCTTGGGAACGAACCCCGCGCCGATACCCTGGAGCCCATGCGCGCCCGCCTTGCCGCCCGACAGCACGGGAGAACCCGCGGGCTCTACAGCGACTATCTTCACATTCGGGTTCTTGCCCTTTAGATACTTGCCCGTACCCGAGAGCGTTCCGCCCGTGCCTACGCCCGCTACGAAAATATCCACCTTTCCGTCGGTGTCGTCCCAGATCTCGGGACCCGTCGAGGCGATATGCGCGGCGGGGTTGGCGGGGTTCACAAACTGCCCCGCAAGGAAGCTCCCCGGGGTCTCCTTGGAGAGTTCCTCAGCCTTTTCAATAGCGCCCGTCATTCCTTTAGCGCCCTCGGTGAGGATTATCTGTGCGCCGTATGCCTTCAAGAGATTGCGGCGCTCCACGCTCATAGTTTCGGGCATGGTGAGGATCACCTTATATCCTCTGGAAGCCGCGACAGCCGCGAGACCTATTCCCGTGTTGCCGCTGGTCGGCTCGATGATGACCGAACCGGGCTTTAAGATCCCCTTCTTCTCCGCCTCGTTTATCATATTGAGCGCCACTCTGTCCTTGACGCTGCCGGCGGGATTGAAGTACTCAAGCTTTCCGTAAATATCCGCCTCAAGAGAATTCTCCCCGATGTAATTCGTGAGCTTCATCAGCGGCGTGCCGCCTATAAGCTCGGTGATGTTGTCGTATACTTTCATAAAATGTATCCTTTCCAAGGCAATGATCTTTGCCTAGCGTTTAAGTAGACTTTGTGTGTTTATTATATCACTATTCTCAAGATTTGTCAACAGGGTTTTAGAAGTATTTTGAAAAAAGCGTTTCCCAAAATACAGTTATACTGATCCTCATTTCAAAGCGGACAAGACTTTTTAGTCTGTGGAAGGCGAACAAGCCGTCAGTTCGTTTTTTTACCCTTGGCAGGGTAAAAAACAAACCGATGGCTCGGCAGCCAAAAAAGACAACCGAGCCTCGTCCGCGCTCACGGACAAAGAGCCCCGTCCACGATCGACGGACAAAAAAGAGGACTGTTTTTTCACAGCCCCACTCTTATTATCTCCCCGAAACGATATACAGCAGCGCGTTGCATATCGCCGCCGCGACATTGCTGCCGCCTTTTCTGCCGACCGCCGCGATATACGGGATATCCGTCTTGAGCAGCATCTCTTTTGAATGGACGACGTTCACGAAGCCGACGGGCGCGCCTATCACCAGCGACGGGGAAAACTTCCCCATTTTGCGGAGCTCACATATCCGCATAAGCGCGGTGGGCGCGTTGCCGACAGCGTAAATTATCGGTCTGTCGGAGATCTCCGCCGCCTTGTCAACCGAGGCATGGGCGCGGGTCGTGCCCTGCTCCTTTGCCGCCCTTGCTATCTTGGGGTCGGACATAAAGCACTTAGCCTCACAGCCGAGCTTTTCGAGCGCGGGCTTGTTTATCCCCGCCAGCGCCATGTTCGTGTCCGTGATGAACACCGCGCCGCGCCTTATCGCGTCAAAGGCGCTGTCAAGGGCGTTCTCCGAGAATTTCAGGTTGTCGCAGTAATCGAAGTCGGCGGTCGTGTGGATAACGCGCATGATCACAGGCTTCTCGCGCTCGGGGAGCGGGTGGGGAAGCTCGCTTTCTATGATCTCAAAGCTGCGCTTTTCTATTTCATTCGGAAGTACAAATTCCTTATTCAAAATTCTATGCCCTTTCTCGCCGCTATGCCCTTGGTGTAGGGGTGTCTGACGCATTTTATCTCGCTGATATAGTCGGCGGCGTTCAGGAATACCTCCGCGGGGTCGCGTCCCGTGAGAACTATCTCCGTTTTATCCTTATTTTCGAGAATAAGCCGCTCGGCAAGCTCTTTATTCATCAGCCCGTAATTGTATGCGCTGAAAAACTCGTCGAGGATCATCATCTCGGGAGTTCCGTTCTCCGCGCCGAACGCGAATTCAAGAAGTTCATCGTGGCGGCGCGTTATCTCGGCTTTATCCGCGTCGGTCATATTCTTAAAGAAGCCGTAATTTCTGTCACAGCGGAATATCGTGATATCGGGTATCTTCTCCAGCGCCGATAATTCCGATGTGTATCCGCCTTTCATAAACTGCACGAACCGCACGTTCATTCCCGCACCCGCGCCGCGCACCGCGAGCCCCACCGCGGCGGTCGTCTTGCCCTTGCCGTCGCCGCAATATATCTGCAACATCAGTTTTTCTTCCGTGCGGAAACGACCGCCACGGCTGCCGCCGCTATGGTCACGCCGATCATACCCATAACGCCCGAATCGGGGTTATCGGTCTTATTGTCATCGGACGGAGCGGGGGCTATATCAAGATCGTCCGCGGAAGATGATGTGTTGTCGGAAGTGCTCTCAACGGGTGTTATCGCCGACTTGTACGCGTCGGGCGGCAGCTTGTCGGACTTGAACGTCAGCGTTCTGTCATACCACTCGCTGTTTTTTGTGCTCCACGCCGCGACGGCTGTCGGTTCGTCAAGCGCCGCGATCGGGAGAATATAAACATATTTCCCCTCGGCGCTTTCGGCGAACGGGATATGATAAGCCTCGTCCGCCGCTGCCGCCTGTTCGCCCGTGCCGGCGAATAATTTTCCGTAGCCCGTACCCGAGAGCATCACCTCAGCGGTCATTACGCCATCCTTTACAACAATATCGCAGTTGATGACCTTGAACATCTTGGAATCGGACTCCACATCGATATTGTAAACGCCTTCGTTCAGCGCCGCCGCGTCCACAGCCGCGAACGCCTGACCCGCCGTACATACCGCGCAGACCGCCAAAGCGCCTAAGATCGAGACAAGTTTCTTCATAGTAAAAATTTCCTCCATAGTGTTATATTTGATCTTGTCGGACAATTCCGACAAGGTATAAGCGTTATCCGAAATATTTTCCGTAAAGCTCCCCGGGGATATCGTACAATCCCTTGATATTCTCTTCTGTCAAAGTTTCTCCGGGAGCGCCCGACATAAAGACTTTACCGTCCTTGATACATAAGACCTTATCGGAGACCCGCCGCGCAAGCTCGGGCTCGTGCATGGACATTATCACGGCTATGCCCGATCTTGCCGCCTGCTCTCGGAGTATCTCGAAGAACATTATCTTGTGGCGGATATCCAAAAAAGAAGTCGGCTCGTCGAGAATGAGGACTTTCGGCTGCTGGCAGAGCGCCCTTGCGAGAAGCACGCGCTGACGCTGCCCGTCGCTCACCGAATTGAAATCCCTGTCGGACAGTTCCGAGGCGTTTACGGAAGAAAGCGCCTCGTCAACTATTCTGTTGTCCTCGTCGGTAAGAACGCCGAATGTTCCCGTATAGGGATAGCGCCCCGCCGCCGCCACCTCGCGGCAGGTCATAAGCTCGGGGCGTATTCTTTCCGTGAGCATAACGGAGAGCGTTTTCGCCAATTCCGCGCGGCTGAATTCTTCTATTCTTCTGCCGCCGAATTCCACCCTGCCGCCGCTTTTCGGGATATACCCGGAAACAGACTTTATCACAGTGGATTTTCCCCCGCCGTTCGGTCCTATAAGCGTCAATATCTCGCCTTCGTCCACCCCGAACGAGATCCCCGAGATCACATCATCTTTACCGTTATATCCCGCCGAAAGTTCTTCCGCTTGTACAAGTGCCGACATTCGTCCTCCTTTAGTCCTTTCGCCTTTTTATCATCACCGCGATCACCACGGGCGCGCCGAACACCGCCGTCACCGTGCTTATGCTAAGCTCCGTGGGCGAGAGCGCCGTGCGCGCTATTATGTCGCACACCATGCAGAAGACGCTCCCCGCCAAAAAGCAGGCGGGTATCATCACCGAGGGCTTGGAAGTCTTGAGCATAAGCCTCGCCAGCTGGGGTACCGCTATCCCCACGAATGACACGGGTCCCGCGAACGCCGCCACGCACGCCGACATCAGCCCCGAAAGAATGACCAGCGCCACTTTCAGCGCCTTTAAATTCACGCCGACGCTTTTCGCGTAGTTCTCGCCGAGCATATACGCGCCCATAGGCTTTGAGATGAGTATCGTCCCGAACACAGCTGCCGCCGTCACGATAAGAATTACAAGAACGTCTTCCATGCTGCGCCCCGAGAACGTTCCCTTAGACCAATCGTGCAGATTGACGATATCGGAGTCCTTCGCGAATGTTACCACGAAGTCGGTTATCGCCGAACAGATGTAGCCGATCATAATTCCGCACACCACCAGCATGGACATTCGCGGCATCTTTCGGGACGCTAAAAGCACGAACCCCAGCGAGATCATAGAGCCGACAAACGCCGCGCCTATCATCGCCGCCGAGCTTATTGAGTTCACGAAATTGAACGCGACGATCATCATCAGCGCGACCGCGAGCTTCGCGCCCGAGGACACGCCCAGCACAAAGGGTCCCGCTATGGGATTGTGAAAGAACGTTTGCAGGAGATACCCAGAAAGCGAGAGCAGTCCTCCCAGAAGCAGCGCCGACAGCGCGCGCGGAATTCGTATCTTCCACATAATATCGGAATATTCCCCGCCGCCCAGAACCGCCGTCACCGCGTCGGGAAACGATATTTTTGTCGTGCCTATCAGAACGGACGCCGTAAGCGCCGCCGCCATCAAAGCGGCAAGCAGAACAAAGACCGCCGTGTATCTTGCCCGCGTCTTATTCACACTATTCAAGATCCGCCCCGCTTTCCAATTTGTAGAGGAACACGGGCGGGTTCTCCGCGGTCGTTCCGCTGAATACCGAATAAAAATCAAATATCATAGTGCCGAGCTTGGTGGTCTCCTGATAGACATTCTCATGAGTACACCAGACATTGCCTTCTTTGACCGCCTTGAAGTCGGCGAGCAGACGGTTCTTGGCTATGAGCTGTTCCACCGTGGATATCTCGCCGCTTATGGTGCTGTTGTAGATGATGAAGTCCGCGTCCTTTGCCTCGGTGTAGAACTTCTCCATCTCCATAACTACCGTTGAGAACGCGGTGCTTTGATCTGTCTCTCCGCCCGCGTCCTCGAATACGCTCTCGCCGCCCGCGAGCTGTATCATCTTGGTGATGTAGTCGCCCGTGCGGCGCGTCACCGCCTGACCCGCGGAATTTATGTAGAAGAACGCCGCGGTCTTGCCGCTCTTCGGAACGTTCTCGAGCGCTTTCAGCTTATCGGACTGCTCGGAAAAGACGCGCTGTGCTTCCTCGCTTTTTCCGCACATCTCGGCATAGACCTTTATCCACTCGCTCCGCCCCAAAGGGTGCGGCTCGTAGCTCGCGTAATCGATAAACACGGGTATCCCGAGACTTTTAAGCTTTTCCTTGACAGCGGGGGAATGTTCTATCATCGTGGACTGAACAGACAGCGTGCAGCCGCCCGTGAGCAGCAGTTCATAATCGGGTTCGCGGTACTTTCCCGCGTAGACGATCTTCCCCGCGTTCATGGCTTCCTTTGCCGCGTCGACGTACCAGTCCTCCGCCTTCGCGCCCGAGAACTTTACAGAGTCCAACGCGCCCACGTCCGCGAAAAGTCCCATAACCGAGGTCGCCGCGATATAGAAATTCCGCGCGGGCTGACGAATTACGGAAACGTCCTCTTCAAGCCCCGCGGGAACTTCCGCGCCCTCCGGAACGACCAGAAAACGCGCGCCGTTCATGGTGGTTATCATGGAATAGCCGCCCTCATAGCGGTCTATGGAGAACCGCTCGGCATACTCGTTCTTCACGTGTTCCTTAAGAACGAGCGAAGCCGAGCCGCCTTTCTGAGATACCGACGAAGTCGGCTCGGGATCGCTGTCGGAACTTGACGCGGCACACCCCGAAAGCGTCAGCAGAGTGAAAAGCACTGCCGCCAATAATAAAGAAATTCTTCTCATTTCTTGAACTTATTCCAGAGAGTAACGCCCGCGTATGCGACAGCCGCGCCGATAGCCGCCGAGATACCGATAACGGCGATCGTCGGCAGACTTCCGCCCGACGGCTTGGGATCGCCGCCTACTACCGCGGAATATACGACCGTTCCGCTGCCTGTAGTAACGTTGCTCTCATTGAAGAATGAATTTACCATGCTCTCCCACTGCTCCGAGGTGAGCGAGGTATGATTCTGGTTCTTGATGATCCCCGTGCCGCTTACCGTAATCGTGTAGTCGATAAGATGAGGCGTGCTCATCGCGACGGTCTCCGCCTGAACGTTCAAGGGAGTATCGAACGACGGGATCCTTATCATAAACACCGAGCCGTCCTTGTTGGATACGGGCTTGTATTCCTTGCCGTCAACGATCATCAGATCGTAATTCGGGCTGCTCCACACGATCTCGGCGGTGATAACGCCGTCCGCTATGTTGATGTTCGCGGGGGACTGAACTGTCGTTTTTCCCGTTCCGCCCTCCAAAGTTATCTCCGCTTTGAAATCGCCTTCCGGCAAACTGATAGTCTGATCTTCCATAATTATAATCCGCCTTTCTGCGAAAGGCACCAATTAGGTTATGAAAAGGTGC
>CAYPWI010000017.1:0-13625 GCA_964414395.1 uncultured Ruminococcus sp. | reverse complement strand
TAAATGCTGTCTAAAAAGTACCCCCTTCGTGTCCAATATTATTATACCACTTCATGTCGGCTTTTGTTGCCCTCCCCCCTCTCCCGAAGGGTGTTCCCCCCGCTTCGTGCGGCATTACCCCGCCAAGGGTAAATAACAAATTGACGGCTCGTTCACTGTAAGCGGGCTAAAAAGTTTTGTCCTCTTTTAATTGAGAATTAGTATAAAATGGTTCGCCCCGAATTTGCTTGACAAAATTCATATTTTGTGGTATAATTTTAATGCCGTTAATGTGGCTTATTACAGTCTCATGGGAGAGTGATCCTGATGATAAAGGCAGCGGTCTGCGATGATGACAGCGAGACTCTGAGGGAGCTTGAAGAGATGCTGGAGGAGTACCGCGCCCGCTTCGGACGCGATATGGAAACAAAGGTATTCCTGTCGCCGCTCGATATGCTCAGTGCCATAGACCGCGGCGCGCGTTTCGATCTTCTGCTGCTGGACGTGCTGATGCCGGGGATAAACGGCATAGAAGCCGCCGCGGAGATACGCCGCTCGGACAAGTGCGCGAAGATCATCTTCCTGACGACTTCATCGGAATTCGCGGTGCAGTCGTACACCGTAGACGCGTTCTACTACCTCTTGAAGCCCGTAAGCTCGGACAAGCTTTTCCCGCTTCTGGACAGGGTGTGCGAGGAATGTGAGAGCGAGCGCTCGGACAGCCTTGTCCTGCGCTGCGCCGACGGGTTTACAGCCGTGGACGTGAGGAAGATCGCCTTTTGCGAGGTGATACACCGCACGCTGCTTATCCATATGACCTCGGGGAAAGTCCACGAGAGCAGCGGCAGTCTGGACAGCTTCGCGGATAAGCTCTCCGAGTACGGATATTTTATGCGCATACACCGCTCGTATCTTGTAAACTTAAATCACATCTCGGGCATCTCGGGACGGTACGTCACCATGTCGGACACCACCGAGATACCTATCCCAAAGGGCAAATACGGCGAGATAAAGAACGCGTTTCTCGAAAACGCGTTCCGCGAAGGGAAGAACGAATGATGGGCGAAACGGCGCGCACCGCGCTTTCTTTGATGAACGACCTCTCCGTGGGCTTGTTCGGGATAGTGCTGTCCGCGTCGTTCGGCGTTCCGCTTCGGAGACGGCGCGAGCGTGTAGTGCTGTACTGCGGCGCGCTGATCATATTCTTCATACAGATACCGATATCCATGCTGTGCGGCTCGGAGCTTCATGTCAAGCTTTTTCCGCTGCTGGTACACGTTCCGACGGTCGTTATGATGTATGTTCTCACCAAAAAGCCGCTTTGGTCGGTGGTATCGGTGATGACCGCTTATCTTTTCTGCGAGATACGGCGTTGGCTGGCACTGCTCGCCGCGGCGGTCTTTCGGGGCAGCGATGAAAATGTCCGCAACGCCGCGGCGGTCATCATCACCCTGCCGCTGCTGTTGTTTCTGCTGCGCTTCGCTTCCGAGCCTATACGGAGGATATCGGGCTATCCGATAAAGACGCAGATACAGTTCGGGCTCGTTCCCGCGGTGTACTACGTCTTCGATTACGTATCGAGGATATACACCGACCTTCTCTACCAAAATTCGCCGATCGTGCTGGAATTTATGCCCTTTATCTGCTGTGTGGCGTATTTGCTGTTCCTGCTGTATGATTTTTCTGAGGAACACAAGCGCGAGCAGCTGCGGCAGATACAGAACGCTCTTGATAATCGGCTGTCGCAGGCGGTGACGGAGATCTCGCGCCTGAGGGAGTCTCAGGAGCAGACCGCGCGTTATCGGCACGACCTGCGGCATCATCTGCAATATCTCTCGTCCTGCCTGGAGGACGGACAGACCGAGCGCGCCCGCGGATACATCTCCAAGATCTCGGGGGAATTGGAGGCGTTGAAGGTCAGCCGCTGCTGCGAGAACGAGGCGGCGAACCTTATTTTGTCCGCGTTCGCGGCGAGGGCTGAGAAGATGGGCGTTCGGCTGGATGTGAAGGGCGCTGTTCCCGCCGATATCCCCGTTTCGGACAATGATCTGTGCGTGGTGCTGTCGAATTCCCTCGAAAACGCGCTGAACGCCTGTGAAAAGCTCCCGAGACCGTCCGAGGACGCGCCGAAGCGCGTTATTTCGGTCACTTTCCGCTTCTCGGAGGAAACGGGCAAGCTCTTTTTGCAGATCACCAATCCCTGCTCGGGAAAGACCCGCTTTGAAAAGGGCGTTCCCGTATCCGAGAGGGCGGGGCACGGCATAGGCACGCGGAGCATCTGCGCCATAACCGAGCGCCGCGGCGGCTGCTGTACCTTCCTGCGGGAGGACGATATGTTTATACTTCGTCTGTCTCTGTAAAAAGCCGTTTCGATACACTTTCGGGGCGTTTCGGGACAACGGCGCTTTTCCTTTCTGTTATCGTGCTATAATATCCTACGGCGGTATGACCGCAAAAGCAATTACAGAAAGGATACATATTATGAAGAAAACGATCTTTGCCGTGCTTATCGGCGCGGCGCTTACACTTTCACTTACAGGCTGCGGCGAGAACGAAAGCGCTCCCGCTTCCGCTCCCGTGTCCTCGAGCAATCCCGCTTCATCGAGCGCTCCCGTTTCCTCAAAGGCTCCCGAGAGTTCTAAGGCACCCGAAAGCAGTTCAGCTCCCGAAAGTTCCGCCCCTGAGGAGAGCAGTACCGCCGAGGTACAGTTCCCCGATCATATCCTGGCGTCGGAGCGTGTTGGAGTCGAGAGCCTCGAAGGCACTCTCTGGACTTTCGTTGGAGGCTATTCCGAGGGCAACGAGCTGGACGAGGCAGGTCTTCAGGCGGTGCTCGATATGTACGGCGGCTCTTTGAAACTCAAATTCGAGGAGGATAACAAAGCTTCTCTGGATAGCGGCAGCGGAGACCACACCGTGTTTACTTACACACTCACCGAAGAGAACAGCAAGGTCGAGCTCAAGGGCGAGCACAGCGATATGACGGCTGTCCTTATCTCGGTCGGCGAGAGCGTTGTAATGGCTGCGATGAACTCCTCCGGCTCCGATATGGTGCTGTATTTCGCTCCTCCGGAAGGATAATTTAAGAGATCTTCTTTTAGGAAAGACCCGCCTGTTTTTTGTTTTGCGATGATAGGTGGGTCATTTCGTAAACCGATATCAGGGAGGCAGTTATGGCAGAAAAAGAAAAACGCAGCAAAGAGGACATACTCGAGATAATCATAGCGATATTTCTGGGCGTTACCGCGCTGACTACGGCGTGGGCTTCGTGGATAGGCTCGCTTCACGGCGGGAATATGTCCACAAATTACACCAAGAGCAACAATCTCGCCGCCGAGGGCAACGCCATGCGCAATGAGGCGACGCAGAGGCTGATGAAGGATATGCAGGTGTGGAACCTCATCAGCGACTATCAGGTGGAGATCCTCTACGCGGATATCCTCGACGATGAGGAAGTCCGCGTTGACAAGATGTCCGAGGCGGCGAACAAGATCAGCTTCATCGCCGCGGATAATCTCTCGGAGGACATAGCCGGCAAGATCGGCTACGACTTCGGCTATGACGTGGACGGCGTGGTGGACTGGGTACTCAACAACGAAAAGGCGACCGAGAGCCCGTTCAACGATACGGCGTTTATCGAAAGCTATTACACGGAAGCCGACGCGAAGATCGCTGAGAGCGAAGCCGTCCTCAAGGAGGGTCAGGCGGACAATCAGAAGGGCGATACCTTCAATCTGGTGACGGTCATTTATTCCGTGGTGCTGTTTATGCTCGGCATCGTGGGCACGTTCCGCAGACTGCCCAACCGTATGCTCATCACGGGCATAGCGATAGCGGGCTTCTTGTTCGGCACGATCTTTATGTTCACTATCCCGTTCCCCACGGGATTTAATATGGGCAGCTATTTCGGAGGCTAAAGGCTTTTTCGGGCTGATCATCCGACGGCTGCTTTGGTGATGAAAAAATTTAAATATGGAGATGATACCCTATGAAATTCAAGTCTATCATAGCAGCCGGGCTTGCCTCGGTGATGCTCCTGGCACTTACGGGCTGTGACGCTTTCGAGGAAGAAATACCCTCGAGACCGCAGAGCAGTTCTTCCTCAAGTGTTTCCTCAAACGGAGATCCTTCGGGGAATAACTCGGGCGGATCGCCCGATACTCCCGGAGAGCGCGTCTTTAAGGACAGTGCCACGCAGCTTACCAATCTGTCCGGCGAGCTGACGGTAAACCGCCGCGGGCGTTCGGACGCGGCTCCCATGGCTGAGGACGGCTGGACCATCCTCGTGTATATGTGCGGCAGCGATCTCGAGAGCAAGTACAACGCCGCGTCTGCCGATATGATGGAAGCGATAAACGCCGATTTTAAGGACGATGTGAATATCGTATATCAGACAGGCGGCTCGAAGAAGTGGGCGACCGGGATCTCGAATGGTTCCATTACGCGGCTGGTGAGAGTGGACGGTGATATCGCGGTAGCCGATGAGCAGCCCGACGCTTCCATGGGCGAGCGGGAAACGCTGGAGAGCTTCCTCGAGTGGGGGATAGAGAACTACCCCGCCAAGCACATGGGTCTTGTATTTTGGAACCACGGCGGCGGCAGCATAAGCGGCGTGTGCTTCGACGAGATGCACGACCTCGACAGCCTTTCTCTTCGCGAGATAGACGGCGCGCTTAACTCGGTATATGATAAGATGACGGACAAGTTCGAGTTCATAGGCTTTGACGCGTGCCTGATGAGTACGCTTGAGACCGCGAATATACTTGTTCCCTACGCGCGGTATATGTACGCCTCGGAGGAGAGCGAGCCGGGCTGCGGGTGGAACTATACGGAGATACTCAACTTCCTTAACAAAAATCCCGACGCGGACGGCGCGCAGCTGGGAAAGGCGCTTTGCAATACCTATTATCAGACCTGCTCGGAGCTTGGCGTGGGAGACGAGGCGACCCTTGCCGTGACCGATCTCTCTAAGCTTGACGATCTGCTGGTCTCCTTTAACGAGACCGCGAAGCAGGTCTACGAGAGCGAGAACAAAACGGGCATTTCGCGCGCGGTCTACAACGTCGACAATTTCGGCGGCAACAGCCGCGCCGCGGGTTACACAAACATGATCGACCTCAAGGGCTTCCTGAACGCCGTTTATCCCTACGCTCCCAACGCCGCGGATACGCTCAGAAAGCTTGAAGCCGCGATATCGAGCGGCGTAAACGGACCCCTGCACTCGGGCGCGGGCGGGCTTTCGATGTACTATCCGCTTTGCGTTCAGGGCTCTACGGAGCTTTCCACGTTCGCGGACATAGCGACCAGCGCGTACTATCTGGGCTTCGTTGACGCTATGGCATACGGCACGACGGGCGGCGACGTGAACGGCTATAACAACAGCTTCCTGCTCGATGATATTCTCGACTTCTGGAGCATAGACTATTCCGCGGACGAGAATATCGGTGTAAATGACGGCTTCAACGAGGCTGACGAGAACGCCACCATTCCCGTAAGCGGCGTCTTCTTCGATGATGACGGCATCTACACTGTAAGTCTGGAGAATTCCGACACTCTGAACTATGTCACCGCGGCGCTTTTCCTCGAGTTCGAGGACGCGAGTCTCTATCTCGGTGAGGACGACGATGTAATCATAAGCGACGACTATCTGACGTTACAGGATAACTTCGACGGCTCGTGGCTCTCGCTCGGCGAGATCCCGCTGATGGTCGAGGTAGCGTCCGTGGACGAGAACTACACCGTTTACACCGCGCCTGTCCTGCTGAACGGCGAAGTGACCAACCTGCGCTTTATGTACGACTGGAACAATGAGGAATTCTCTGTCCTCGACACATGGGCGGGTATAGATCCCGAAACAGGAGCCGCCGCGCGCGAGACCGTTCCGCTGAAAAACGGCGATGTGATAGAGCCCCTCTGGCTGGCGCTTTACACCGACGGCACGGACGAGTACATAAGCGGCGGCGAGTACACCGTAAACGGAACGCCCGAGATCGGATACGAGATGCTCGGCGACGGTGAGTTCAGCTACTCCATGACGCTCTACGATATCTACGGCAACTATTACTTCACCCCCGAGGTGGGCTTTTCCGTAGAGGACGGCGAGGTATACTTCTATCCGGAAGATCTGGAATAATTTAACATTTTTTGTTTCTCCTTACTGCCGCCGCGTGTCGTTTTGATACGCGGCGGTTTTTTGTGCCGAGCCGAAACAGCAAGCCGCGGCGAATAAAAAATCATTGACTTTTCACGTGCCTTGTGATATAATAAAAGCAGGGAAGGGGCGATACCGTTGGATATTACCGAAGATCTTTTCGGCTCGTATGAGAAAAAAAGAGCGATGGCGGCACAGCTGAACCTTATGGACGACATTTTCTTCTCGGTCATTATGGAGCATACCGACGCGGCAATGCTGATCCTCTTTAGAGTTTCTGAATAAAAACTATATTACCTATGTTGAATGTTTACACTGTATTTTACAAGCTAAAAGAGGATCAGTATGTGTATCTACTGACGCAGCTGTTGGGAAAGCCTGTCAAGGTAGTCGAGACCAAGACGCAGTATTCCATAAGGAACATCGAAGATCACTCTATCGTACTGGACGCGCTTATCCGTGATGACGAGCGCAAACTATACGATGTTGAGATACAAGTGTGCGACGATGAGAACCACGCGAAAAGAATGCGCTACTACCGCACGGCGATAGATTGGTCATATCTCGAAAAAGGCAAGGACTATAACGAATTGCCCGAGCTGTATATGATCTTTATCACAAGTTTTGACACTTTTGATTTGGGACGAAACCATTACGAAATAGTACAGTATGTCGATAACAGCGACAAGATCTATGACGACGGAATACATCGGCTGTATTTCAACACGGCGGTAGAGGACGGCAGCGGGCTTTCAAAGCTGCTTCAATACATTAAGCACAGCGATGTGAACAATAATAACTTTGGCGCGCTGTCACAGCAGGTGAACTATCACAAAGTGACCAATAAGGGGGTAGATATTATGTCAAGCGAATTTTTAGAGCTTTTAAAAACCAGCAAAGAGCAAAGTATGCTTGAGGGCGAACTCAAGGGCGAACTCAAGACCAAGGTCAAAACCGTAAGAAATTTGCTCAAGATGAATATGCCTTTCGAGACCGCACTGGAGGCTGCGGAACTCGACCGCCAGACCTACGAAGAGTACACCGCTAAAGAGCAGTGAGCCGCTTTTTCCGGGGGTGGATATTATGTCAAGTATTGTAGAAGAATACGGGGATAAGCGTGAACTCAAGGGCGAACTCAAGACCAAGGTCAAAACCGTAAGAAATTTGCTCAAGATGAATATGCCTTTTGAGACCGCTCTGGAGGCTGCGGAGCTTGACCGCCGGATCTACGAAGAATATGCCGCCAAAGAGCAGTGAGCCGCTCGGCTTGGCATTTCGGAAGAATGGTGCTATAATTCAGGTAATATCAAGCTTTTTGATTTTCCGGAGGTGAGCAAATTGTCCGATAGCGCTGAAATTATCGAGAAATTGGCGCGTCATCTGTAGCAGCGGAAGATCTTGGCTGATCTTAAGGAGTGCGAGACTCTTGATGACTTTAAAAAACTGATCGAGAAATACACGGCGCTTTGTGAAGCTCAAAAGTGACCGCTGTTATGTCCGTCCGCATATCCGAAAAAGCGTTAAGTCCGTTGTTTGGGCTTGGCGCTTTTTTCCGCACTTGACTTTTTTCGCGGAATATGTTAGAATTATATTACATACAACAAGACCCTCGGACTATGTCGGGGGTCAAGCATTGACTATTGCAAAGGGGTGAGAACAATAAAAGACGAAAGATACGGTACTTCCAAGGGCGGTGGGGAGGCTCCGAGCTTCGCGGATGACAGAGGCTATTCCGTTTTGACTCTGTTGAAGCGCTTTCTGCCGTATTTCAAGCCCTATCGGCGCTCGCTGTTCATCGATCTGTTCTGCGCGGCGCTGACTACCGTCTGCGAGGTGGTGCTGCCGCTTATCATAAGGCAGATAACCAACACGGCGCTTGAGGACATCGCGCTGCTGTCCGTGCGTATGATACTTTCCTACGCGCTGCTGTACTTCGTTTTGAGGATAATCGACGCGCTGGCGAACTTTTATATGTCCGATATGGGGCACGTCATGGGCGCTAAGATCGAGACCGATATGCGCCGCGCCGCGTATGCGCATTTGCAGCAGCTCTCCAATACCTACTTCAACAACACAAAGGTAGGACAGATCATGGGGCGCATCACCAACGACCTGTTCGACGTGACGGAGTTCTCTCATCACTGTCCCGAGGAGATATTCATCGCGGTGATAAAGATCGTCGTCTCTTTTGTGGTCTTGTCACAGATAAACATCTGGATGACGCTGATGGTGTTCGCGTTCGTGCCGATAATGACTATCGTCTGCCGCATCATCAACAGGAAGATGAAAAAGGCGTTCAAAATGCAGCGCTATCAGATAGGCGAGCTGAACGCCAACATCGAGGACAGCCTTCTCGGTCAGAAGGTCGTCAAGGCGTTCACCAACGAGGAGCTTGAGAAGGATAAGTTCGAGCATGGCAACATCGAATTCCTGAACATCAAAAAGCAGACATACAGGCTCATGGGCTTGTTTCATACCTCTACGAGGGTGTTTGACGGACTGATGTATCTTACGATCATCATCGGCGGCGGACTGTTCCTGATGAACGGGCAGATACTCCCCGGCGATATGGTGGCGTATGTTATGTACATCTCCACGCTTATCGCGACTATCCGCAAGCTCATAGATTTCGCGGAGCAGTTCCAGCGCGGCGTTACAGGCATAGAGCGCTTCGTGCAGATCATGGACGCGGACATCGAGATATTCGACGAGCCGGGCGCGGAGGAGCTGACAGACCCCAAGGGCGAGATCGTCTTCAACAACGTAAGCTTCGAGTACCCCGACGATCACAACAAGGTCTTCACGAACCTGAACCTCACCATTCACGCGGGAGAAAAACTCGCTATAGTAGGTCCCTCCGGCGGCGGCAAGACCACGCTCTGCAACCTTATCCCGAGATTTTATGACGTGACGGGCGGCACTATAACGCTCGACGGGCGCGATATCAAGGATTTCACGCTGAAAAGTCTGCGTCGGAGCATCGGTATGGTGCAGCAGGACGTGTACTTATTCTCGGGCACGGTCTATGAGAACATTCTCTACGGCAGACCCGACGCGACGCGCGAGGAAGTCATAGAAGCGGCGAAGCGCGCGGGCGCGGACGAGTTCGTAAGCGCGCTGAAGCACGGCTATGATACATATGTCGGCGAGCGCGGCGTGAAGCTTTCGGGCGGTCAGAAGCAGCGTATCAGCATAGCAAGGGTGTTCCTCAAGAACCCTCCCATCATAATACTGGACGAGGCGACCTCCGCGCTGGACAACGAGAGCGAGTTCGCCGTGGCGAAGTCTCTTAGCGAGCTTGCCAAGGGACGCACGACGCTTACCATCGCGCACAGGCTGTCCAGCATACGCAATTCGGACAGGATCCTCGTGCTGACGGACGAGGGGATCACCGAGGAAGGAAACCACGAGCAGCTTATGGAGCTGAAAGGCGTTTACTACGACTTTTACACCATGGCGGACAGGATCAAGTGAGATAATACCCGCACCTCGCGTATCATGCGCGATGGGCGGGTATTATGGCTTTTGGGGCACTTATTATGAATGATGCCGTCGAAAAATCTGTTGACAAAACACCTTGGATATGGTATAATAAAAGCAGTGAAAATACCGAAAAAGCTGTGGCGGATCACAGCTTTTTTGATGAGATACCATTTGAAAAAACGGTGATGAGATTTGGATAAAATAAACTTCGTCCTTTGCGACGACGACCCCGCCGACCTCTCTCGGCTGCGTTCGTCTGTTGAGGACTATATCAAGCGGCGCGCTTTTTCGGGAGAGATACACTGCTTCTCCGACCCCGATGATGTTCTGAGGTATTCCGAGACCGGCGAGTGCTCGATATATCTTCTGGACGTTATCATGCCGAAAACGGGCGGTATAGAGCTGGGGAAGAAGATACGTTCCCGCAGCGGAGATTCGGTGGTGATCTACATCAGCACCTCAAAGGAGTTCGCGTTGGACGCGTTTTCGGTGCGCGCGTTTTCGTATCTTATAAAGCCGTTCTCGAAGGAACAGCTTTTTTCGGAGCTGGACGAGAGCGTCAAAAGATCGGGGCGCGTTTCGCGGAAGCTGTCTGTTAAGGTGGCGGAGGGAACGGTGCTGCTCGACATCTCTCAGATCATTGCCGTGGAGTACTTCGGGCATCGTCTGCTGTTTCATCTGGCGGACGGCGGCAGGCTGGAGGGCGCTTACAGAAGAGAGCCGTTTGACGTTCAGGCGGAGGACGCTATGCGCACGGGAGAGTTTTTGAAGATCTCGGCGAGTTATCTCATAAACTGCCGCAACGTACAGGGGCTGCTGGCGGATGAGTTCGTCATGCGCGACGGCTCGCACTATAAGATAACGCGCAAGTATTCCGACGCGCGGCAGCGGTATATAAGCGGCGAGATGGCAAATGGGTGAAAGTATAAAATTTGGCTGTTCCGCGGGAAGGAACAGCCGTATTTTATTATATAGCGGCGTTTCGGATCTCTTGCTAAAAAAGCTTTATTTGGCTGTCCGACGGGTCCTTTTTCAGGGACTTGACGGGGCGGTCGCTTATTTTGTCTTTCTCGGGGTCTATGCTGTCGCAGAGAAGCGGCGATCTCGGATCGAAGCTTTTGATCTTTTGGTTCACGACATTCGTGTGAGAATTCGCGTAGCAATAAACGCACGCATGAGGGCAGGTATCGTATGAGCCTATATCATCGCACTTCGCGCACAGACATTCGGGACGCTGACCGTCGGGCTTGACGTTCAGCTCGCTTTTCGTTATCCGCTCAATCAGCGCCTTGTCTATGCAGCTGTTGTGTTCTATGCCGTACTTTGAAAGGTCTGTCCGCTCGGCGCAGGTGGCTGTTTTAAAACCGTTGTCGTGAGCGGTCTTCGCCAAAGCTCCGCAGAACTCGTCAAGCTCCGCGGGGGGAAGCGTGTACGCGCCCATTTTCGCGAGGCTTTTTTCGTTTTTGGATGGGTACACGTCAACTAAGCTGAATACGTTCTTTTCGGTGTATCCGCGCAGCTGCTCGGCTATGCCTTTGTACAGCTCGAGATGGCGGCGCGGGGAATATTCACTGCTGAACAGAATGGGGTCATAGCGCCAGATGACGCGTTCTCTGCCTATCTTCTCCGACAGCGCCTTAAAGGTCTCTATGCGCTCCCTTATGTCGGGGACGTTGGGTTCTATGCTCTTGTCGTAGGCGTTAAGGGTGAACTGAAAATAGAAGTCGTACTCTTCAAGCTCGTCCAGCCGTTTTAAGAGCGGCGCGGGGTTTTTCGTCCAGAAGACTATGCAGTCTACCGCGTCGGGTCCGATATTCACGCGGCTGACTTGATGGGCGTTCATGGGGTTCCTGACGCAGACAAAGCCATCCTTTACGCGGTTCAAAAACCATTCCGAGTAGAAGGCGGGTATATCCGTTCTGCGGCTGACGCTGAGTATCATACCGTTTCTCCCTTTCTTCGTCGAAAATTATAATATATTATACCCTATAACGCAAGTATTCGGTAGTTTTCTAACAACACTACTAAATGCATTTCCAAGTTTAACACTAATATGCGCATCGGATCCTAATACAACCCTACGTCCTCCAAGCTGAACATATCGATCAATGATACTGTATCGAGGCAGCGGTTCGTCAGAAGCATTCATGATGGAAGACGTATTAACTTCAAGAATAATGTCTTTTTTAATCATAGCATTTAATATTTCATCCATGATAGTATCACTGACGTTCCAATTATCAAAATAACGTCTGGGAAAATCTATATGTGCCATCGCCTGGAACTCGCAGGTCTGAATTGATTTTAACATAAGATTATAGTATTCATCAATCGCTTTTGATTCCTCTATGTTTTTTGCACCTGGAAAAACAGAGCCATAGCAATGATGAATGCTTCCTAGAATATAATCAAAAGGCATAGAACTGTAATCCTCGAATTCAGTAGGGAATAGATGTGGCTCGGAGAATTCAATCCCAATCAAAATCTGAATGGAGTTATAAATACGTCTTAGCCTATTCACTTCATAGAAATATTCTGACACATCAAAATTTGTAGAAGCTTTATTAATTATTCTTCCCACATTTATTTCAGAAGAATTGAAATCTACATGATCCGTAAAACAAATAATTGGAATCCCAATCTCTATGGCTTTTATACACTGCTCTTCCATTGATGACTTTCCGTCGGGCGAAAAAGTAGTATGAATATGCATATCTGCCAGCCTCATATTATCCCTCCACATAAAATAATATGGTTATTCCTTTTATACACAAAAATAATTGCATTATATTGTCATTGTAGAGACACACCTACTGCCGTGCAAAGGAAAGACAGTACACCCACCTTTCATGTTATGGTTAGCACGGGCGCATACATAGGTGCGTCCGTGCGTCATAGTATTATGGTGAGCGCAAACGATAACCATTAAAAGAATAGTCAACAATGGTTAGAGGGATAATTCATCATTAGTTTTTCTTACGTTTCCTTTTGGCTTTATGTTTTGCAAAAGGGTGACGTTTTTCTTTTCTTATCCCTCTTGTTGTATCAGCTTTATTGTCAGAAAGCTTGTGTATCACAGGCGACATCTTTTCAGGTGAATCAGACGTAGGGGCGTCGTTCCCTTTATTATAATCACTTACTAATTGACCACAGGCAGCTTTTATTCTATTACCTCTTGATTCCCGAAGTTTTACTTCCAAGCCAGCCTCCTCTAGTCTAATCTTAAATGCAACCAATTGTTGCTTGTTAGGACGTTTGATTCTCTTACAGGCAGTTTCATTATATTGTAAAAGATTAATCAGTACATTTTTTCCTCTAAACCATTTACCAAGTTGTCTTACGTCTGAAGCCCTATCATTAATTCCAGGAGCGAGCAGATATGCAATGGTAATCTTTCTGTTATGTCGTTCAGAATAGGAAAGCGCAGCTTCGACAACACTATGAATGCTATTGGATTTCATGTGCGGCATAATCATGTTTCTAGTTGCTTGATCCGTTGCGTGAAGAGAGAGTGTAAACTGAATCTTTAAATGCTCCTCTCTCAGTCGCTTCAACTGTTCAACTGGTCCAACAGTCGATACATTTATGCCATCTGTAGGAAAATTAAGTCCATTGCGATCACGAAGTATATGAATACTTTTAATCAGATTATCATAATTAAAGAGAGGTTCTCCCATCCCCATAAAAACGATTCTGTTGACACGTTCTTTCAAAAGAACGATTTGCTGAACTATTTCAGCTGGTGAAAGATTGCGAATAAATCCATTTTTTCCTGATGCACAGAAAATACACCCCACCGGACAACCGACCATAGTGCTAACGCATACCGTATTGCCAGTCCTTCTTTTAATGCATACTGTTTCAATGCAGTAGCCATCTTGTAATTCAAAAGCATACTTTGTAGTATCTCCCCCTACATATATGTCTTTTATAGTCATAGTTTGATTTTTAGGACTTACGCCATTTTTATACAAGGTTTTGAATAAAGACTTGGCTCGTTCTTCTCCCATAC
>CAYPWI010000016.1:9524-13902 GCA_964414395.1 uncultured Ruminococcus sp. | reverse complement strand
CCGACAGCGTTATGCGCGCCAGCGCATAACCCGACCTCCCGAAGGGTTGTCCCCCACACCGCGCGGCATTACCCTGCCAAGGGTTAATTACATACCGACGGCTCGGCAGCCAGAAAAAGACAAAAAGTTTTTATCCACTTTTAATCGAAAAGTGTTCCCCCGCACCGCGTGGCATTACCCTGCCAAGGGTAAAAAACGAACTGACGGCTCGTCCGCCGTCGAAGGACAAAAAAGAGGGCTGTTTTTTCACAGCCCCCTGTTTTTATTTATTATTGATGAACTTATTGAGCAGTCTTGCCACTTCGTCTATGTTGATGGGCTTGGGGATATGCGCGTTCATGCCCGCGTCTAGACACTTCTTCACATCGTCCGAGAACGCGTCCGCGGTCATGGCGATGATCGGGATATCGTGGTCGTCGTGCATACTCGATCTTATGACCTCAGTCGCCTCATAGCCCGACATAACGGGCATCCTTATGTCCATAAGGATCGCCTTGTAATAGCCCGGCTCGCTCTTTTCAAACATATCTACGCAGATCCTTCCGTTTTCGGCGCGGTCAATGTCCAGACCGATCTCCGACAAAAGATCGTTGGCGATCTCCCAGTTGAGGTCGTTGTCCTCCGCGAGAAGGATCTTGGTATTGTCAAAATGCGTCCTGCTGATGGGGTGTTCGTTGTGCTCTTCCTCTGTGGGAACGGAAAGCGCCTTCGTCTGATCGAGATTATCCACAAAGCGCTTCAATCCGTAATACAGCGTGGACTGGAACAGCGGCTTCGAGATAAACTCGGTGATGCCCGCCGCCATGGCTTCTTCCTCGATATCCGACCAATCGTAGGCGGAGATCAGCAGGATCGGGATATCGCTTCCCGAGCGCTTGCGTATCTCCCGCGCGGTCTCAAGCCCGTCCATGCCGGGGAGCTTCCAGTCAAGCAGAATGATCTGGAACGGATCTTCCTTTTCCGACGCGGCTGCCACCATCTTCACGGCGGTCTCGCCGTCAAGTGAGAACTCCGGTCTGATGCCGAGCTTGCTGAGCGACTCCACAGTCGTGGTACAGATCATCTCATCGTCGTCAACTACCAGCATATGCCAGTTCGGGAGCCTCATTTCCTCCTCGGGAACGTCCGCCTTCTCCAGGTCGAGATCGACATAGAAGCAGGTGCCCTTGCCGAGTTCGCTCTCAAGCTCGATATTGCCCTTCATCGCGTCTACGATGTACTTGGTTATAGTCATACCGAGACCCGTGCCCTCGGTCTTGTCAACGCGCTTGGAGTCCTCACGGTTGAACGCCTTGAACACGTTCTTCTGGAATTCCTTGCTTATGCCTATGCCGTTATCCTTGACTGAAAGCTTGATATGCGTGAAGTTGTCTCCGCGCTCCGAGGCGCTTTGTGACATATGCACCTCGATGTTGCCGCCCTCTGGAGTAAACTTGACGGCGTTGGACAAGAGGTTTATCAAGACCTGGTTCAGTCTCAGGGAGTCGCAGTAAACGTGCTCATACTCGATCTGGTCGATAAACACATCGAAATGCTGCTGCTTGGATTTGACCTGCGGCTGAATGATGCTCACTACCGAATCCATAACCTCGCGCAGCGACACCTCCGACATGGAAAGCGTCATCTTGCCGCTCTCGATCTTGGACATATCGAGAATATCGTTGATAAGTCCTAACAAATGCTTACCCGAAAGGCTGATCTTATTAAGGCAGTTCTCCACCTGCTGACGGTTGTCGATGTGGGCGGTGGCTATCGTGGTCATACCGACTATCGCGTTCATCGGCGTGCGGATATCGTGCGACATATTCGACAGAAACTCGCTCTTTGCCTTGGTCGCCTTCTCCGCCTCCCGGCGCGCCTCGTCGAGCATCTTCATCTGCTTCTGACTCATGCGGAAATACGCGAAGAACACTCCGCACAAAACCAGCAGAACGATACCTATAGTGATGAAGAACAAGGTGATGCGCGTATGATCCAGCCCGCTAATCGTCTCATCGAGAACGCCGAACGGCATCACCGTTACAAGATACCACTCCGAATGAGGAAGCGGCGTACAATAGACGTGTCTGCGCCCCTTTTGCGTCGGAAGCACATCGGAGAAGTCCGTATTCTGCTCCATAGCCTCTCTGAGACTGTCTATGAACTCTTCCGCTTTCGCGCCGTCGCCGTCGTATTCATGGCGGATCATGCTGAAATAGTCCTCGGAAAGATCCTTGCCGTTGTTGCGGATGACGAATGTGCCGTTTCGGCGGATTATATGCGAATATGTAAGCCCCTCGCTCTCGTCAAGCGACAGGATATCGTTGATGTACTGCGCGGGGATACCCGCGGCGAGCGCGACGCTTTTCTCGCCGCTGCCGAGAGGATACTGCGCGGGGGTCGCCATCATAACTATCTTGTCCTCGTTTACCGAGTGACCGACAGCCACCTTGTCTTTACCCTCAAGGATAGACTGCATAAACGGCTCGGGATCCTCAAGCTCCACGTCCGCGCCGAGGATCATATGAAAGTCGCCCTGCCCGTCCAGAAGCGCCAGATACTCATAGTTGCGTATCTCCGCCTCATAGCGGAGCTTTTTTACGTCCTCGTCGCTGCCCGAATAGCTGTCGGGAGGATTGTTCTTCATCATGGTCTCCAGCGGACCGGTGCGAAGACTGATCGTGGTCTCAAAATGAGTGGCTATCTTCTCGCTCATTCCCTCCATATAGATCGCTCCGACGTCGTTTATGACCTGCTGGCTCTTATTCTCCATGCTGACAGCAAAAAGCAGCATTACAGCCATCGTCACAACGATGAGCAGAAGCAAACTTGACAGCAGGAAGATCGTAGTCTTTTTCTTGTTTGAACTCATACTGTTTTACTCCATTTTTAATTGTTCGGCGATAGGCAAATTTTCTTTGATCTTTGCCTCGCGGAGCACAAATGGCGATCGGCAGGGAACGCTCCGACCGTCCTTGCACTTGTTCTCCCCTCTGTAACAGAGGGGAGAAATAATTATTGATCTATCTCTTTTAACGCGCCGATGACCTCGTCATAATCGCGGCGGACATTCTCCAGCAGCTCCGGCGCGTTGTCCGCGACCGTATTGCGGAGCGCCTCGGTAAGCGCGGAAGCCGACTCGCGCAGTCTGACGAAGCCGAGATTGAGGCACACGCCCTTTAAAGTATGCGCCATGCGGAACGCCGTCTCGTAATCCTTTTCCTCAAAGGACTTGAACAGCTCCGCGGCGGAGGGGTCGTTCGGGAATTTTCTCACGAACTTATCCACGATGCGCTCCGAGCCGCCCATAAGCTTCACTACCGCGTCATAATCGGAGCCTATCTTCTTATAAAAGTCCCTCAATGTCAAGAATATCTACTCCCTTCATAATTCCGTAATCAGTTTCGCTCGGAACGAGCTTTCCGATAACGCCCGTAAACCGCTGCGGTGACTCGATAGTCCACGTGGAGCGGCAAATGAGCCTGTAGGTGTTGTATTTCATATTCTCGGGATAGTTGTGCTCGATATCCGGCGAGAACGATATTCTGAATGTCTGCTTTGGACCGCTGCCGCCGCCCAGTGTCACCACCTGATGCAGATAGAGCTGCGTTATGGGGTTCTGCGGCGATCCCGCGCGGAACGCGGAGGACATCTCCTTGAGGATCTCCTGTCCGAATACCGAGATAAGGCTCTCGTCGTGTACGGGGTCTACTATGGTCTCGCTGACGCCCAGCACGTCCGCGCTCTTCTTGGAGAACGTCAGCAGTTTGGACTCCGCGGTGTATTCAAACGAACAGCCGCCCGTGATGCCCTCGAAGAAGCGGTTCTTCATCTTCTCATATTCGAGCAGATGCAAGAGCCTATCCGAGGCGTAGAGCGCGTCGGACTTGAGCAGCTCGTGCGCGAACTCCTTTATCTCCGCCTCGCCCTTGATGTTCATCGTGCCGCCTTCCTTGACAAGGCGCATATCCTCGCTGCTCTTCTGCAAACATTCGATAAGCAGCGGGTTGAACTGTCCGCACTCGCCCTTGCAGATCATCTCTATCGCCGTTTCGTGCGAGAACGCCCGCTTGTAGCAGCGCTCGGAGGTGAGCGCGTCGTAAACGTCCGCCATAGACACGACCTGAGCCGAGATCGGGATATCGTCGCCTTTGAGCCCGTCGGGATATCCGCGACCGTCCCAGCGCTCGTGATGCCATCTCGCGATAGCGTACGCCAGCTTTACGAGCGGTTCCTCACGGTGGAACGGAAGATCCGCCAGCATCTGCGAGCCGACAGCCGAGTGAGACTTCATGATCTTGAACTCCTCGTCGGTGAGCCGTCCGGGCTTGTTAAGTACCCCGTCGGGAATGGAGATCTTGCCTATATCATGCAGCGCCGCGACATTGGCGATAAGCAT
>CAYPWI010000016.1:0-9424 GCA_964414395.1 uncultured Ruminococcus sp. | reverse complement strand
CGGGAATGGAGATCTTGCCTATATCATGCAGCGCCGCGACATTGGCGATAAGCATAATATCCTTATCGTCGAGCTTATACTTGTCGGTGATCTTGACAAGCTCCTTGAGCAATATCTCGGTATAGCTCTGAACATTTATAACGTGCATGGCGCTCTCGTTGTTTCTGAACTCGACAATATGCGCCAGAATGTCTATCATCAGGCGGGAATTCTTTTCCCTCTCGTAGAACTGATCGGCGAACAGCCCCGCCAGCTTCTTCTGCTTTGCGTAAAGAGAAATGACGTTGCTGCAGCGGCGGCGAACCACCGTCGCGTCGAAGGGTCTGCTCATATACTCCGTCACGCCCAAGTCGTAGGCGCGGTGTATATTGTCGGGGCTGTCGTCGGAGCTTATCATGATAACGGGGATATCCTGCAGCATCCCGTTTTTGTTCATGATCTCCAGAAGCTCCATGCCGTTCATCTCGGGCATGATCATATCCAGCAGCACGAGCAGTATATCCGTGCCCTGTTCCTGAAGTATGCTTAGCGCTTCCTTTCCGTCGGAAGCTTCAATAATGGTGTACTTGTCCCCCAGGATCTCCGACAGAATCTCGCGATTGATCTCAGCATCGTCAACTATAAGTATTTTTTCCATGTCAATTTCAGAACCGCACCCGAACGCTCTTCCGGCGGCGGGCAGTCCCGTCGACCCCCTCTCACAAAAAAATCCCGTCAAAACAAAAAGAAAAGCCGTAAATAATAAATAGTTGTTCAGATTTATTATAACATAACCTGCAAAATTTGTCAACATTAGTTTTAAAATTATTTTACAGGCACAAAATTATTCCCGTATACCCGACGATATTTTGCGGCTTGAAGCCTCGGCACGTCACATACCGCCGTTTTCGGGACTTTTCCACCTCATATCGGGAAGGCCGCTCGACAGCAGCAGCTCGAGCATCCTCTTCATAAACTCAGCCGCGCCGTTTATGTTCCAGCAGTCCGAATCAAACGCGTACAGCGCGCAGCCGAACAACAGCGACCTCATATACTCCTCCGAGGACGCGAAGCGCGCCTTAGCAAGCTCCGACATCGCCGTCATCGCTCCCACGTACTCGTCTCTGCTTATCATTCCGCAGGCGAACGCATAACGCGACAGACCCATTTTCTCATCGATATCCCACGCCAGCAGCCCTGCCCTCGGCAGGAACTCCGCGAGCGGACGCATAAAGAACTTGGTGTTTTCAAACGCCTCTTTGCCCGCCTCATCGAGGATATCTATATCGAAGGTCGGTTTGCCCATGATCGCCGCCACAGCGTCGGTCGCCATCATGGCGAGATTGCAGTATCTGTCATGCTGCACGAACTCCATAAGCGACGCGCGGTCGGTTATACCGAGCCTATCGCCGAGATAGCGGCGCACCGCCTCGAGCTCCGTGCCATCATACGTTTTGAACAGGTCGTCAACACCGAGACCATGCTCCATTCCCGGAAGTATGCGCATCGAGAAGAGATAACAAAGCTGCAAAATGAAGTCGGGATCCGAAGCGTCTATTTTTTCGGGGAACTGATCGCATCTGCCGCGTATCTCCGCCGCAACGAACGAACCGACATCGTGGAGCCTGTCAAGATCCTCATCGATATATGCGAGACACTCGCGGCACTCCTTCTCGAGATCCAGCCCCGTCTCGTTGCGCGGATCCTGTTCCAGACCGAGCTTGTACAGCGACAGCGCGAGCATCTCCCTGTCGCTCATATAGTACATATAGCCGCTCATATAATAAAATCTCGCCAATTCCTTCGGGGTTTGGCAGGCGGGGCGGAGCCTCGTAAGCTCCTCGAGCGCCTTGCCGAACTCCTTCATATTGTTATAGGCGCTTATCAGCCTGAAATTCAGCTCCGTGCTGCGCTTTTCCGACGGCACCTCAAGCACGGCGGCGGCGATCTTGTCATAGCTCCCCGCCTCGTACCACTCGTCAAGCTTTTCGTAAATGGGATCGCTGTCGGAGATCTTTCCGTTTTCTTCCAATTTATACTCGGACATATTTTGTTCCTTTCACATTAAGCGTCCGCTCTCGCCGCAGACACATCATAATTTATTATACACTATCCGCGCGGTTTTGTCAATACGGCGGTATTTCGTATTTAACGACAAAAATCTCCTCGGATTTCCGTGGAGATTTTTGCATTATGTTGAATTTTATCTGCCGAGCAGAATTTCGGCGCTATTTGTCACAGCTCCCCGAGTAGACCCCGAAAATATCCGCGCGGGAAAGAAGCTCCTCACGGCGCGATCTCGCGAAGAACTCCCCGCGGCTCTTCTCCGATATCCTCATCGGCATTATCCACCATGTGAGAGCGTCCGCGATAAGCACGACGCGCGGGATGATCTCCCCCTCGGGGCACGGCAGCAAAAGGAAGAACAGCTTTACCGCCTGCGCCGCGATACACACGGCAGCGAATATCCGCCCGCTCCGCCTTACATACACCTCACAATCCTCCGCGGTCTTGCCCAAAGCCTTTCCGAACGCGCGGATCAATATAGACGTGTACAGCGTCAGCGCGGCGCAGGCGGCGATATTCCCGAACACAGCCACGGGAACGCCGAAAAGCGTGCTTCCGCGAAGCGCTCCGCAAACGCCCAGCACCGCGATACAGAATGTTATCACAGCGGCGTATCTTTTACAAGCACCGTCGAATTCCAGTTTTTTCAAAATTTCCATTATTATCCTCCTCGGCAAAAAAACCTTCGTTTTTCCATATTCTACCACTTACGCGCCGCGAAACGGAGCGCAATATAGGCGATTTTTCTGCCGCCTCGGCGCGCTTTTGAGGATAACGGGATATTTTGTGTTGACAAAGGTCGAAAATTGTGGTATAATTATTTTATAATAGTGTAATAGCGTCATTTATAATTTTGCAGGTGAACATCTATGAATATATGGCTGATAATCATTACTGTCAGTATCCCGCTTCTTTTCGCCGTCAATATCGCGGTCTTTCTTATCACAAGAAAAATGATCATCGCTCTCGAGCAGATGGTCTATCCCAAAAACAACCGCCGCGACGGCATCAGGGCGGAGCTTTCCATAACAGCCGAGGAATGTCAGACGCTGCGGGAGCATATCGGCAGGGCGACGGGCGGATATACGTTCTTCGCGAATATCACGGCGGTGTTCCCGCTGCTTGGTATTCTCGGCACTGTAGCGTCGCTGATGAACCTCTCGGGCACGGACGACCTCTCCGCGAACTTTTCCTCCGCGCTGCTGACGACGCTGCTGGGAATAATCTTCGCGATACTCTGCAAAATAGCGGACGGGTTTATCTCGCCGCGGCTCGACATCGCAGTCGACAACGCCAACTACCTTATCCGCGAGCATGATAAAGAGCGGGGGCAGGAAATATGCGCCGAAAACAAAACATAATCATAGAGCTTACGTCGCTGCTGGACGTTATTATGATAATGATCTTTATGGTGATGAATGAGAACTCCAAGCTCATCACCGAAAAGCAGACCTCGCTCGATCAGGTCACGGAAGAGAAGGAACAGCTCAGTGAAAAAGCGGACAAGCTCTCCGAGGAGCTTGACGAGGCGCTGGCGAAGCTCGATGAGGGCGACTATGAGGAGCTTCTCGAACGTCTTCAAATAGCCGAGGGAAAGCTTGAGAGCTACGACTTTATGAACGGCGTTGTTACCGTCATAAACATAGAGCTCGAGAACAAATACGGCAACACCGTGCGCTATCTCACGTTCGGGAACGCTGCCAAAGAGAGCGAAACACAGGTCTGCGAGATACGAGACCCCGACGACCTCGAAAGCGCCGTAAATCGGCTTCGGGTGTACATCGGCGGCTATGTCTCGAAGGTCACCGACAAGACCGACTCGCCGATAGTCTATCTGGTGTTCACGTTCAACACCGAGAAGATCTATCAGGACGACTACGCCGCGGTGAACGCCGCGCTCGGCGACGCGGAGATGAGAACGAGCAGCGGCAATGTCCGATATCGGCTCAACCGCATAACATCATAAACAATTAAATATGCTTATTATCGAAAGGAGTTATTATGGCAGACAAGAATATCCCCGCACCCGATCACGACCCGCGGCAGAACGGCAAGCCCCACGGCGATGAAAATCGTGAGGAAAAGCCGAGAAAGGAAAAGAAAAGACGCAGAAGACCTGGACTTGTTGTGTTCCTCATTCTGCTGATAGTGATCTTGGCGGCGCTCATCTGGTTTTTCAGAGACGGCTTCGGGCTGGGCAAAGGAAACGGCACTCAATCGGGGAACAACAACTCCGAGGGCGTGTCGAACTCCGTGACCTCCGACGCCTCCTCTTCCGAACCCGACAAGTCTTTGCAGATCACCGAGATACGTATAGTCGAGAACGATATCTATATCGGCAGCGAAAAATGCGTTGACGAAAACGACCTCAAGGACAAGCTCACAGAGCGCGGCAAGAACATGAAATACAAGCTTATCCACGACACCGCTATCAAGGAGACCTACGACAAGGTGAAGAACGTTCTGCTGGAGCTGAAAGACTCGCTCGATCTCGATATCAACTTCAACGAATAAGCACACCGACAGCACAAAAGACCGCCCTTTCTTCATTGTTGAAGAAAGGGCGGTTTACTTTATCCTGTCAATTCAGTCAGATCATAGCGTCCAGCGTATCGAACAGATTATTTATATTGATCGGCTTTGCGATATGAGCGTTCATTCCGCTGTTGAGCGCCGCCTGTTTGTCTTCCTCAAAGGCGTTGGCGGTCATGGCGATTATGGGAATGGATGACAGTCCGGGATCGTCCAGCGCGCGGATCGCTCTTGTCGCCTCGTAACCGTTCATAACGGGCATCTGCACATCCATAAGCACTATGCGGTAATAACCCGCGCCCTTGGCTTTGAGCATCTCCACCGCTTCCTTGCCGTTCTCGGCGGTTTCCACGTCAAATCCAGCCTCGGAGAGTATCGCCTCGGCGATCTCGCGGTTGAGCTCGTTGTCCTCGGTGAGAAGAATACATCCCGTGCGGATATGCGCCGCCGCCTTCTTCTCCGAAACCGCCTTTTGGCTGTCCGACGAGAACAGCTCCGCAAGGCAGCCGCGAAGCTCCGACAGGAACAGCGGCTTCGAGCAGAACGCGCTTACGCCCGCCTCTCTCGCTTCGCTCTCAAACGTGGTCTTGTCGTGGATAGACTGCATAATTATAGGAACATCATTTCCGACAGCCGCTCTTATGTCCCTCGCGAACTTCATAGTGCCGCCTGTCGGAACATCATAGTCGATAATGACCGCGGAATAGTTGTCGCATTTGCTCAGAAGCTCCATAGCCTCTTCCTTGGAAGCAGCGCAGTCGGAGCGGATACCCAGCATACGGAGCATCGCCGCGACGTTCTCCAGCACCTCGCGGTCTTCATCGGCGATGAGTACCCTGCGTCCCTTGAATTCGGAATAATCGAAGCGGTTTTTGTCGCCCTCGTCGTCGAGCTTGAATACGAACGACAGCGTGACCTCCGTGCCAACGTCCTTTTCGCTCTTCACATCGATAGAACCGTTCATAAGGTCTACAAGGTTCTTCGTGATAGCCATACCGAGCCCCGTGCCCTGTATCCCGCTTAGAGTGGTGTTGCGCTCGCGCTCGAACGGCTCGAATATTTTCGCGAGGAACCCCTCGTCCATGCCTATGCCGTTGTCCTTGATAAGGAACTCATAATTCGCGTAGCCGTCGCGCGCGCCCGCGTTCTCGCAGATGACGAATGTGATGGTACCGCCGTCGGGCGTGTACTTTATCGCGTTGGAAAGCAGGTTCAGCAGGATCTGATCGAGCCTCAGCTTGTCGCAGATGACGTCCTCGTCGTATACATTGACGGTATTTATGTGGAACTCCTGGTTCTTCTTCGCGAACTCCGACTGGAGGATATTTTTAAGCCCTATCGTTATTTCGGACAGGCTGGCGGGCTTCTCGTCAAGGAAGATCTTTCCGCTTTCTATGCGGCTCATATCCAAAACGTCGTTTATCAAATTCAGCATATGGTCGCCCGAGATGCTTATCTTATTCAGGCACTCCTCGACCTTTTCGATATTGTCAAGGTGCGAGAGCGCCAGCGTCGTAAAGCCGAGTATCGCGTTCATGGGCGTTCGGATATCGTGCGACATATTCGACAGGAACGCGCTCTTGGCGCTGCTGGCGCGGTTCGCCTGCTTGAGGGCGTTTTCGAGAAGATCTCTCTTCTCGAGGTCGATGCGCATCTCCTCGTCGACGCAGCGGAAACCCAGCACCGCGCCGCGGTTCCCCACGCGCACCGCCTTCATCTGGAAATAACGTATCATACCTCCGCAGAGCGTTCTGTAATTGAAGAAGTAAGTATTCACGAACGACTCGCGATCGTCCTCGTAGACACACCCGGAAGCGTATTCCCCGATGCAGTCCCTCATAACGAGCAGACCGGAGAACACCGAGCTCAAAACGTGCTTATCGCAATCGTTCAGGCGAATGGAATGTCCCTTCCCGCTTTCAAGATCAAAATAGCACACCAGATTATAATCCACGCTCAGCGCCTGGATAAGCTCGTCGTGACGCTTTTCGAGCTCGCTCTCGCGCTTTTTCTGCTCGGTAACGTCCAGCAAGAAGCGCTGATAATAGGGCTTGCCGCCGTCGCTCAGAAGCTTCACCGTGCCCATAACGTGGCTTACCTTACCTTTGGGGGTGCGCACTCTGTATTCAAGGCTCACGGAATCGTTTTCGTCCTTGAGGGACTTTATGCTCTCGCGGAGAATGGGCTTATCCTCGTCCATTACGGAATCCGCGACGAAATTGAAGCCCTTCGCCAGCATTTCATCGACAGAGGAATATCCAAGTATGCGAAGCGCGGCGGCGTTGGCGCTGTAGACCTCTTCACCGTCAATGGAATGTGTCATAACGCCGCAGTCGATGGACGTGAATATCTTCTCAAGCGTGGCGTTTTTCTTTGTTACTTCCTGCTCGAATTTGCGCTCGCGGGTGATGTCGACTCCCATGCCGACAGTTCCCATAACAGTGCCGTCCAGATCGTACAGCGGGGCTTTATAGGTGGTAAGCAGCCGCTTGCCCTGGCTCGTGTCTATCATTTCCTCGCTAACCAGGGCCTCGCGCGACTCTATAACGTGATTATCGGAAGCGGCGCAGGCGGGGTCGTCGCCGTCCACGCCCCATATAAAGCCGTGCGTCTGACCCTGGACCACCTCGCGGGGCTTATCCACGGCGCGGCAAAAGCTGTCGTTCACCTTTTCATGGATACCGTCGAGGTTCTTGAACCAGATAAGGCTCGGCGACAAATTCATAGCCGAATTCAGGTAATTCTCCGACTGCCACGCCTCGCAGCGCATCTTGAGGAAGCGCACGACAGCCTCAAAGCGGAAATGCAGCTCGTGATCGGAGATAGGCAGATACCAAACGTTGCTTATCCCCTTATATTCGTTCGTGAACAGATCGGTGCCGGGCTTCGCCATTACTACGTACTCGCAGTGCGGCTTTACGACGGTGCAGAGCTTCTTTACCTCGCTCTCCCAATCGGGGCAGCTGTCCGTTTCGGCTATCACGACATCCGCTTCTGCGGCAGCCTTGGCGGAGTCGGGCAATGCCGCTTCCGAAAACTCCACGGTGAAGTGATCCGGAAACGAAACTGTCTTTATCATCTTCGATATATGTTCTGAAACTCCCGCCAAATGAATAAGGATCCTGCAATGATACATAACGGTCATTCCTCCGCAAATCGTGTGGTCGGATAAGATCACACTATAATGTATTTTCCGCATAAAAATGCCGGGACAGTAATATACAATTTTATTATACCACAATTTTACTTTTTTGTCAACCTCGCGGAGAATAAAAGCACACAGGCGGAGTACATTGTATAATAATACTAATTCTCAATTAAAAGCGGATAAAACTTTTTTGTCTTTTTTGGCTGCCGAGCCGTCGAAGGACAAAAAAAGCGCCGTCCGCGCTCTCGGACAAAAAAGAGGGCTGTTTTTTTACAGCCCCCCTGTCTTATCATCTTTTTATTCTTCTTATCTTCACCTTTATGGGCGCGTTCTTTATCGCCGCGGGCTTTATCGCGCGGCGGTGCTCGGAAGCCGCGGCATTGGCTCCGCTCTCCGCGGGTTTGGCGGCAGCGTTCGCGTCATAGGCTTTCTGATAGAAGTACAGCTGCGAGTTCAGCGGCGTATCTCCTCCGCCCACTCTCCGATACTGTCCGTCGGAGAACAGCTCCCGCGCCTTCACATTATCGTGCAGCATCACGGAAAAGCTCTCGCAGACCCTGTCCGCCAACGCCTTGTCCAGAATGGGCGCGGCTACCTCGATCCTGCGTTCGGTGTTTCTCGTCATAAAGTCCGCGCTGGAAATGTAGACGCGGCGGCGGCCATTCTCGCCGAAGATGTAGATCCTCGAGTGTTCCAGAAAACGACCGACTATCGAGATCACGCGGATATTGTCCGTGTCGCCCTTAACGCCCGGTATCAGGCAGCAGATGCCGCGCACGATAAGATCGATGCGCACGCCCGCTCTCGACGCTTCCGCAAGCTTTTCTATAAGATCGCGGTCGGTGAGCGAGTTTATCTTGATGCCGATATACCCGTCACGCCCGTAGGTTATCTCGTTGTCGATATATTCCACGATGCGGCTCTTGAGTCCCGTCGGAGCCACCATAAGACGGCTTGTGCCGCCGACTGTAGAACCTATCATCAGCGCGTTGAACACCACCGACGCGTCCGAACCGAAATCGCGGTCGGAGGTCATAAGTGTAAGATCGGTGTAGAGCTTTGAGGTGCGTTCGTTGTAGTTGCCCGTGCCCACCTGCGTGATGTAGGTCACATCGTTGCCGTCGCGGAGCGTTATCAGAAGCAATTTGGAGTGGACTTTCAGCTCCTCGAGACCGTAGATGACGTTCACGCCCGCCTCTTCGAGCTGCTTTGACCAGCCGATGTTGTTCTCCTCGTCAAATCTGGCGCGAAGTTCCACAAGGGCTAGGACATTCTTGCCGTTCTCCGCGGCTTTGTTCAGCGCGTTTATGATCTTGCTGTCGCGCGCTACTCGATAAAGCGTTATTTTTATGGAAGAAACATCGGGATTTACCGCCGCTTCCTCAAGCAGTGTAATGAACTGATTGATGTTCTCATACGGATAGTTCAGCAGAATGTCGTGCTGACGTATCTGGTCGATAAGCGGAATGTTCGGGAGAATGTCGGGCGACTTCTGCGGCACGAGCGGCGTGAAGAACAGCTCCGAATGACCTTCCAGACGCTTTTCCAATGAAGAAATAAAGCTCATGGAAAGCGGCGCGGTCTGCCTGAACACGAAGTTATCCGGCACGTCCAGCGTCTTTGTCACGAGGGATATCGTATCGTTTTCGGGCTCGCCCTGGAAGTCGAGACGCACGGGGCTTTATTTGGTGCGCTTCT